>JANNJF010000096.1:0-1684 GCA_031405715.1 Gammaproteobacteria bacterium
TGATAGCGCATCACTGGGGCCACTCCGGGCAAGACAAGGGGGGGGTTTTGCAAAAGTATTGTAATTATTTTGTAATTACCCTTACATACCGCTCGGTTTCTTTTTTTAAGTGGTTGAAACTAGGAAGGAAATTGGCTCCCCCCGGGACGGACTCGAACCGCCGACCCAGTGATTAACAGTCACTTGCTCTACCAACTGAGCTACCGGGGAAGAAGGGGCCGTATAGTACTGACGACGGCCGGGTCGGTCAAGGATGGTCGCGCACCAGGGGTTTTCCCGCGGACTTTACTCGTCGGTGTCGTCCGGGCAGGTTAGCGCCTGTTGCTGGGCGTCTTTGTTCGAGGTGCGGGCGCGCCCGGACCAATAGATGATGATAGCGCGTGCCATGCCGGGTGTGGTGGGATCACAGAGGGTGAAGGTTCCGCCTTTGCCGCTGTAGCCGTCGGGGCGGTAGCCAATGTAGTGGTTGCGTCGCAGGTCACCGCCGGAGGCATTGAGACGGGTCTGCACGCCGGTCTGCGTGCCTTGTACGCGGATTACTGTCTCGTCCGGGTCCGCCAGGTGATTGTTGTTGGGGTCGGCGAACACGACCCAACCGTCGTGCCAGGCGGCGTCGCCGGTGCAGTGTTGCCCATCGCTGCTTTTACACAACACTACATGCTGTCCGCGCTTGATGGCCTCGCTGCGCGCCAGGTGTAGTTCCGTTAGCAGTTGATTGACCTGGGTGGTGAGGCGCGTGCGCACCGTCAGTTGTTTAAAGGCTGGTACTGCCAGCGAGGTCAGAGTACCCGCGACCACGAGGGTGACGAGCATGTCGAACAGACTGAAGGCGCGCTGACGTTGGCGGCCGGGTGGGTGGGCAGCAGGGTGTGGTGGGCGCTGCGGTTGGAAAATTCCCCTTCGTGCATGGGTCGTGATGTCCATGTCGGCACAGTCCTTGTGACCGGGTGTGAATCGTTTGCGGGCTGTGGCGATGTCGCGTCCTTGCGCCGTACCGCGGTTTTTTATTGCCCTGGCTGAGCGCTTATTATGCGTATTTCAGCGTGGGCGGCAAGGCGGTAATTACCGCTTTGGTGGTGTGTTTTCCACCTTCTTTGGTGTAAATCCCAGGTCGATGTGCAGTTGCCCCTCAAACACGGCGTCGATCTGCAGGTGTCCGGGCAGGTCGATGGTGTGCAGGCGTAGCTCCGACGGTTGTAGATCGTCCAGCTGGAGTGTCGCGGGATAATCCACGATCAACGTCACTTGCATGGGGAAATAGCCATCCAGGTAACGGCGCATGTAGGGGCCGCTGTTTAACGTATAGCGGCCGGTCAGCACATCATGTTTGAGCACCCGGGATTCACTGGCGATGCAAAGCACCGCGTCGGGGCCGACGTCCTGCAGCTGCACGCTGCTGTCTTCGATCCAGGCCCGCCCGATGTGTTCGGCGCGGGTGATGGCCAGCTTGCGCACGTGTTCTTTTTTGAACACCACTTCCAGCGCTGCCACCTGGTCCAGGCGGTAATGACACTGCTGGTGATCGGCCCAGCCGCTGACCAGGGAGTCCGCGCTCAGGGTGAGGTGTTTGTGGTGATAGTGGATGGGCTGAGCGGGGAGGGCGGGCAGAAAGCGCAAGTCGCGACCGGCAATATCGTTGTCCGCCGCCGCCAGGGTGGCGCACTGGGCCAGTACAACACCCAGC
>JANNJF010000097.1:0-1152 GCA_031405715.1 Gammaproteobacteria bacterium
GCGACCGTGATCGCATCGCAGGCGCTGATCACCGGCGCCTATTCGCTCACGAAGCAGGCGGTGCAACTCGACTACCTGCCGCGACTCAAGATCCTCCACACGTCGGAGATGCACATCGGGCAGGTGTACGTGCCGCTCGTGTGCAGTTTCATTACATCGCCGCAGGCCGGCGCGCCAACCATGCCGGTACCGATCGAGGTGTCGGCTTTGTCGAAAGAACCGACATTGCGCGGATTCTCGTAATGGTCCAGAACTTTGTCGCTATATGCCATGACTGCTACTCCTATATATGTACATTAATTTCCAGGCTGCGTTGCCCAACCCTTTAGTGGGCGGCCCACTGCACCTTGCTGATATCCACACCGTCCTTGTACATTTCCCACAAAGGCGACAGCTCACGCAGCTTGCCGATTTTTTCCTTGACCAACTTGATGGTGTAGTCCACATCCGCTTCGGTGGTGAAGCGGCCGAGGGTGAAACGAATCGAGCTGTGCGCCAGCTCATCGTTGCGGCCCAGGGCGCGCAACACATAGGAAGGTTCAAGGCTCGCGGAGGTGCAGGCGGAGCCGGACGATACCGCCAGGTCCTTCAGCGCCATGATCAGCGATTCACCTTCCACGAAATTGAAGCTGATATTGAGGTTACCGGCGATGCGATGCTGGATGTCGCCGTTGATATACACTTCCTCGATATCCTTGAACCCATCCTGCAGGCGATCGCGCAGCTTACCGATCTGTATCGTCTCGCTGGCCATTTCTTCCTGCGCGATACGAAAGGCCTCACCCATGCCCACGATCTGATGGGTCGGCAACGTGCCCGAACGCATGCCGCGTTCATGTCCACCACCGTGCATCTGCGCCTCCAGGCGTACGCGGGGTTTGCGCCGCACATACAGGGCGCCGATGCCCTTGGGGCCATAAATCTTGTGGGCCGACAGGGACAGCAAATCCACGTTGGCGGCATTGACATCGATGGGTACTTTGCCCGCGCTCTGCGCCGCATCGGTATGGAAGATGATACCGCGGGCACGGGTGAGTTTGCCGATGGCGGAGATATCCTGAATCACGCCGATCTCGTTGTTCACATGCATGATGGAGACCAGGATGGTATCCGGCCGCATGGCGGCCTCCAGCTTCTTGAGATCCACCAAAC
>JANNJF010000098.1:0-1759 GCA_031405715.1 Gammaproteobacteria bacterium
TGCCGGACGGGCGCGAAATCGTGGTGGATGTGAAAACACCGTTGGACTCCTACTTAAGCGCCATTGAAGCCACGGATGACGCGACGCGCGCCAAGCACCTGGAACAGCATGCGCGCAAGGTGCGTGAGCGTGTCAGCGAACTATCGCGCAAGGCCTACTGGAGCCAGTTCAAGAATTCCCCGGATTTTGTCGTGCTGTTTATTCCCGGCGATCAGTTCTTGAGCGCCGCCCTGGACATCGACCGCAACCTGCTGGAAGACGCCCTGCGGCAGAAGGTCATCCTCGCCACCCCCACCAGCTTCGTCGCCCTGTTGCGCGCCGTGGCCTATGGCTGGCGCCAGGAACAACTGGCCGCCAACGCGGAGCATATCCGCGATACCGGGGTGGAGCTCTACAGCCGCCTCGCGACCTTCTCGGAACATCTTGCCCGGGTGGGCACCGGCCTGGATAGCGCCGTCGGCCATTACAACAAGGCGGTCGGCTCCTTCGAGTCCAAGGTGTTGCCGGGGGCGCGCAAATTCAGCGAAATGGGTGTCAGCGCAAAAAAGGAGCTGGAAACGTTAGAACAGGTCGAAAAAGCGGTGCGCGATATCACGCGCCAGGATTAGGTCCGCTTCATCGGGAGTGCGGCGGCTTGCCGCCGCGTGGTAAAAACTGGGGCAAACCGCCACACGCCACTGGCAAGTGCTATTATTTGGCGTACTACTGGCCACATTGCACTCTGCCCGGCCTTCTGCGCAAACACCTGACACGCCCATGCCCACGACGCCCACGAATGAACACCCGCCCAGTGGCCCGCGCCCCTGCGTCCTGATCGTGGAAGACTCCAAAACCGCCAAGGCCATGCTGCATAAGGACCTGGCGGAACAGTACATCCTGCTGCACGCCATGGATGGCACGGAGGCCTGGGCACTGCTGCAGGACAACCAGAAGATCGACCTGGTGATCACCGACATCAATATGCCGCGCATGTCGGGACAGCAGCTGCTGGTGAAGATCCGTACCAGCGATGTGCCCTACATCCGCAATCTGCCGGTCATCGTCATGACCGGCACCGACGGCAACGCGGACAAAAACCTGGCGTTCCTCAACGGCGCCAACGATTTCGTCAACAAACCGGTGGATGGCCTGGAGATTCAGGCGCGGGTCAACGTCCACTATAAGCTCGCCAACACCATCCGCGAGCTGGAAAAAAGCAAAAGCGCCCTTGCCCACCAGGCCACCACCGATCCGCTCACCGGCCTGAAAAACCGCCGCAGCTTCCACGAACAGGGTGAAGCGATCCTGCAGGCGGCCAGCGGCGGCGCGGACTTTTCCATCATTCAGCTCGACATCGATCACTTCAAGCAGGTGAACGACGTGTATGGGCATGAAGCCGGCGACGAGGTCCTGGTGGCCGTGGCCGGGCTGCTTAGCCAGGTGGTGCGGGCCCCGGACGGGTCCGGACGCGGCGGCGATATCCTGGCACGCATCGGCGGCGAGGAATTTGCCATCCTGCTGCCCAATACCAACCGGCTGGGCGCGGCGGTCATGGCCGAGCGTATACGCGCTGCACTGGAAAAATTACCCGTCTGGGTAGGCGAGACCCAGCTCACGGTCACCGCCAGTCTGGGCACGGCCAATTATCGTGGGGAAAAAGTGGAAACCGTGCGCGAACTGTTGAACATCGCCGACCGCCGTATGTATCTGGCGAAAAAACTCGGGCGCAACCGCATCTGTGTGAACGACGAAGGGAAAACCAACTTTCATCTCTGAGGCA
>JANNJF010000099.1:0-14750 GCA_031405715.1 Gammaproteobacteria bacterium
AATGCTCACCGCCCGCACCCGGGAGGAGGACAGGATCATGGGCCTGCAAAACGGTGCCGATGATTACATTACCAAGCCGTTTTCAACGCGTGAATTGCTGGCCCGGATCAAGGCCCTGTTGCGGCGTACGGCGCCGCAAACCCTCGATCAGGCGATAGAAATTGCCGGCTTGTCTCTCGACCCCGTCACCCACCGGGTTCTGGCGCACGGGAAAAACGTCAAACTCGGCCAGACCGAGTTCCGTCTGTTGCATTTTTTTATGGCGCATCCCGAGAGTGTGCACAGCCGCGAGCATTTTCTTAACAGCGTCTGGGGAGGAGACAGCTACGTCGAGCAGCGCACGGTGGATGTGCATATCCGCCGCTTGCGCATGGCGCTGGCGGGCGGCGGGCATGATGGCCTGATCCAGACCGTGAGGACGGCGGGTTATCGTTTCTCCGTCCAGAAATAAATCCCTGGAAACGGGTTTTCTCTTTCCTGTGACCTCGATCCCGGCATATGGGAACCTCTAAAAATCAGGTTTTAATGTAGGTTGGGTTAAGCCGCGCCAGCGGCGAACCCAACAAAATCATACTGGCTTATGGCACCTACCCTCAAGGGGGATACGCTGCGCTCGCGTGCCCTCTGGGTATAATCCACCCTACATTTCCCAATTTTTAGAGGTTCCCATATGTCTGCGGCTAGCGATGCCTCGCGCGCAGGGAGTTCCGGATGTCGCGCCTGCGCTGATTTCACTTGAGACTTCGATCCCCGGTATCTGTCACTTATTCGTAACACTGCACGACTACAATCCCCGCACGCGAATGCGGGTCTGGCGAACCGAGCATATTTAAATAGCCGAGTAACCGCGCAGGCGACCGGCTATATTTCCTATGCACAAACCGAAACGAGTCAGCGTGCAAAACTATTCCAAAAAAAGAAAAACAGGTTTGAGGCTGTGGTGCGGGATTGCTTGTTTGCTGGCGACAGTGAGCTTGCGCGCAGAGACGGAGCCACCGGCCGCTCCCGCGACCGCCAGGGATGGCGGGAGTACTGGTGCAAGGCCTCTCGAGGAAAACGCAGGAGCGGTTCCCAGTGCGGTCGACACGGGGGGAAAGACGCCGGTGAAGGAACCGGCGTTCACGGTGTCGGAGTACCGGATCGAGGGCAACACGGTGTTGCCTGTGATTGCCATCGAGCAGGCAGTTTATCCGTATCTGGGCGCGGACAAGACCATTGCCGACGTGGAACAGGCGCGCAAGAGCCTGGAACAGGTTTACCAGAAGGCCGGTTATTCCACCGTGTTCGTCGACATCCCCGAGCAGAACGTGGTCAGCGGCGTGGTGCGGCTGAGGGTCACCGAGGGCCGTATCGCTAAATTGAGCGTGACCGGCGCACGTTATTATTCCCTCGGCCGTATCCGCTCCCGACTTTCGGCCCTCGCGCCCGGCGCCGTCCCTTACCTGCCGCAGGTGCAGGGCCAGATGAACGCCGCCAACCGCGCCGCCGACCGGCAGATCACACCGGTATTCCGCGCCGGCCGCACCCCCGGCACGGTGGACGTCGAACTCAAGGTCAAGGACCAGCCGCCGTTGCATGCGAGCCTGGAGGTCAATAACCGCTACAGCAGCAACACCAGCCATACCCGCGCCAGCGGCCAGTTGCGCTACGACAACCTGTGGCAGCGGGAACACAGCCTGTCCCTGCAATACCAGACGGCGCCGGAGAATACCGATGAAGTGCAAGTCGCGTCGGCGACCTACCTGTTCCGCTCGGACAACACCGATCAGATGACGGCGCTCTACATCGTCCACTCGCGCAGCGACGTCGCCGTCGTCGGTGATATTTCCGTCATCGGTTCGGGCAACATCTACGGCGTGCGCCGTATCGTTCCGCTGTCGCCGGGCAAGCGGTATTTTCATTCCCTCTCCCTGGGTGTGGATGTCAAGGATTTTAAGGAGAGCGTGATTCTGCTGGGCGCGGACGGCGTGAACACGCCGATCCGTTATGTGCCTTTCTCCCTCGCGTACAACGCCAGCCTGCCCGGCGCTTCCGTTACCAGTCAATTCAGCACCACGCTGAATTTCTCCCTGCGCAACCTGGCGGACAAACAGATCGACGACTGTGCGGGACAGCAAGTGGATCAGTTCGAGTGCAAACGCTTCGGTGCGCATTCGAACTATCTCTACCTCAAGGCGGAATACCAGCGCACGCAGAAACTCCCCTACGACATGAGCTGGATCGCCAGAGTCGGTGGGCAGGTCGCGAGTCAGCCGCTGATCAGCAACGAGCAGTACAGCGCCGGCGGTGCCGACAGCGTGCGCGGTTATCGCGAGTCCGAGCGCCTGGGCGATGACGGCTGGCAAGCCGGCCTGGAGTGGCGTAGTCCCTCGTTCGCCGGGGATAAAACACCGCGTCTGCAGGAGTTGCTGTTCCTGATGTTTGCCGAAACCGCGCGCCTGCGCATCAAGGACCCGCTGCCGGATCAACCCTCGCGCTTCGATTTGACGGGCGCGGGTCTGGGTCTGCGGTTTACCGCCTGGAAAAATCTGAAAGGTGAACTGGACTGGGCGCGGGCGCTTAAAGCCGGCGCCGTCACCAGGAAAGATGACAATCGCTGGCACTTCCGGCTGGAGTATGGGTTCTGAGCCGAACATGGCGATGACGCCTCGTATTCGTTAACTTTAAGCCGGATGGTCGCGAGTGTCCGGTAGACATATGCGTCGCTGGACGGGCGCACGGGATTTTTTTGCACGCCCCGGCTCGGGTAACAAAAGATTCATGGTCCTTTCACACCTTCCTAATGGTTGTCGTGCCAAGATGCGCCGCGACATTCGGAGAATCCGGTCGCACCACATCTCGGGGCGGTTGTAAGTGAGGGGCGGGGCGAGCAGGCAGAAGAACGTCACAACTGATGAACTCGAAACAATAACGGAGGAATTAATAAATGAACTTGAAACTGAAAACCTTGGTCGCAGCAATCGCAATGGTTGCCGCGGGCACAAGTCATGCGGCTATCGTTACTGATGGTTTTAACGGCGGGCAGGGTCTCACGCTCGGCACCGGTGTCGGCGAGTTGTTCCTGTCTATTGTGGATCCTACCTCCAACCAGTCCCTGGTGCTGGACCTCAATCTGACTGTGAACGATTTCCGCAACAACAACGCGTCCCTCATCAACTCCTTCAGCGTCACCGATGGCACGCTGCAAAGCTTCATCGGCAGCTCGGCGAATCAGTCGTTGATGCGCTGGAACCTCGGTGGCATCAGCAACGCGGGCCTCGGCCCGGATCTGGGCGTCGTCACTACCCACGGCAACGCCGGTGCCACCATCGACGCGAATGAGCGGATATTCAACGGCAACGCCCTGACCGTTGCCATGACCAATATGGAATCCTATGTGAACCTGAATCCGACCACCATGGTCGTTGGTTCAGGCAGCGCGGGTGGCCACTTGGGCACTTATTGGGGCGGTACCTACGGCGGCGCGCTGTTCTTCGACAACCAGCATACCGGTTTCACCGGTGGCGAGCTGATGTCCTTCAACTTTGCCGACGAAACCAACACCCTCGATGGCTCGACCTTGATTCAGACCTTCGCCGCTGGTCAGTGGGTGATCGATCCCACGTTGGGTAAGGTGTCTTACGCCCAGGTCAGTGCGGTGCCGGTTCCGGCCGCGGTGTGGCTGCTCGGCTCAGGCCTGGTCGGCCTGGTCGGCATCAGTCGCCGTAAGCAAAGCTAATCAACGTAGGGTGCGTTCTGCGCACCGGATATCGGTCGGCTCGCAAGGCGCACCCTACCTCCAAATCATCGATATCGTTCAAGGAGTAAAGATATGAACTTTGGTAAACTTTCTGTGCTTTCTCTGGCCGCGGCGGGCGCCCTGGCCGTGGCCGGTCAGGCCGCTGCTTACGCCCCGGTGTGGCCCGCCGACGGTGACGCCGCCAATGGCGTCGATCCCGCTGGCAGCGTCGTCATCTGGCACAGCGGCGCCAGCGCTTCGACCGCTAGCCTGCAGGCGGCCGTGGTCGAGGCCTTCTGCGATGCCGCGCAGTCCGTGGATATCCTGGAAGACGCACGCGTCGTCGGCAAGCCCGATTTCTGGTCGGTGGCCTGCATCGGCAAGCCCACCCTGTCCGCCTCCCTTTCCGGCAAGAAAATCCTGTGGAACAAGCGCGACGAGGGCGGTTCCGGCACCGGCGTCGGCCCCCTGGCAACGAGCAAATTCATCGGCTTCATGAAGCCCTCCACCGGCGTGGGCAACAACTGCCCGGCTATCTCCAGCGCCCGCGTGGTTGCCGGTGTCAACACCAATGTCTGGAACTGCACCGGCTTCGCCGTGCCGGCCACCTTCGCTGAAGCCAACCCGGCGAGCGATGCCGTGAGCCGCATACCCGACATCGGTACCTCCGACATCGAGCCCGACAAGTTCACCAGCGCTTTTGGCCTCAACGTGCCGGCCAGCGACTTCGACCTCGACGGTGTGCGTGGTCCCGTGGACGCCGATGACGTGCTGGCGCCCCACGATGCCACCGGCCTGATCAAGGAAGGCGTAGCCCAGTTGATATTCAACACGCCGGTCAACCTCCTGATGTACCAGGACCTGCAGCGCGCGCAGTTCCCGGCCAGTCATCCGCTGTTCAATGACTGCAATCCCGCCGGTGCCACCTACGGTTCCATCGCGAACTCGGGCGACAACGCCAACAAGGAAAAGTGCATGCCGAGCCTGTCATCCAGCGTGATCCGTTCGATCTTCACCAAGGGCGGTGCGGTGCGCAGTTCCCTGGACTTCCAGGCCGAGACGGCCTATGGGAACGGGGTATACGCCGAGCAGGTAGCTACCGCCAACGGCGCCACCGACAACACCATCCAGATCTGCCGTCGCGTGAACGGTTCGGGCACCCAGGCGCAGTTCAACGCCATGCTCCTGGGCTATCCCTGTGATGCGACGCAGGATTCGTCCATCGACACGCTTGTGCCGGAGAGCGAAGGTCCGTTGACCACCTTCGTGACCGAGGGCGAGAGCTCGGGTGACGTGGAGAAGTGCGCCAATGACTTCAACAACGGCACCAACACCAGTGGCAAGAACAGCCTGCTGCGCAAGCGCTGGGCCGTCAGCATCCAGAGCCTGGAAAAGAACGCCCCGAGTGCCACGACCGGCCTGTACAGCAACGCCTATCGCCACATCAAGATCGACGGCTTTGCCCCGACCCTGGTGAACGCGCATGCCGGCCAGTACTTCGACATCGGCCAGCAGTCGCTGCAGTACAAAGCTGGCGCCCCCACCATCACGGTGGATGCGTTCAACGCCCTGAAGCCATTCATTCAGGATCCGGCCAAGCTGCCCCCGCTGAACAAAACCCATGCCTTCGGCGTCAGCGGCTGGCTGGCCACCCCGTCGGCCACCGTCACACCGGACTCCAAACTGAGCTTCACCCGTCCGGTGTCCTGGTTCCGCCGCCTGTCCTCCACCAACGTTGCCAACACCTGCGCGCTGCCCTCGGCGTTCAAGAAGGCGGGCGTCCCGGGCACCGACATCACCGTCGGCCCGAGCAACTGCTCGGCGGGTGCGAACCTGGACGGCGACCAGAACTGCTACACGCCGTAAGGAGTTCCGGTTTGTGGTGGTACTCACCAACCCTCAGGGATGAATCATGAAGTAGTCAAAGACGGCCTCCAGGAATGGGGGCCGTTTTCTTTTTGTGCCACGGTATATTTTCATAAGCTTGTAACACTCCCCGACTACAATCCCGCCTACGCTGCCCACATCCCCTGCAGATGGATGTATTGGATTGCGCAAACGATTCGGTGTCACCGAATGACCGAAAATCAAAAGAGAAGTAGCCGATGAGTTTTCCGTGGGCCGCCAAGGCGAACACCAGGACCTACCGTAAACGCGCCCGGGCGTGGTTGTCGGCGTGGCGTCCGCGCCGGACATCGTTGAGCCTGTTCGTATCGCTGGTGTTGAGCGGCGCAAGCTCTGTCCTGCATACGCCCGCGGTCAAGGCCGAGCCGCCGCCCACCGCGTTGCCGCAAGCGGCGACGCAATTCATTACTTCGGGGACCGCCGCGATAACCGATAGCAGCGCAACCGCACTGACCATTACCCAGCAGTCGCAGAAAGCCATTCTCAACTGGCAGAGCTTCAACATCGGTCGCGACGCCTCGGTCACCTTCAGGCAGCCGGATGCCTCGTCGGCTGCACTGAACCGCATCCAACAAGGCAGCCCGAGCGAGATCTTCGGCCGGCTATCGGCCAACGGTCAGGTCTATCTCATCAATCAGAGTGGCATCCTGTTCGGCAAGGGCGCTGTGGTGGACACGCATTCGCTGGTCGCTTCCACGCTTAATATCAGCGACAAGGTTTTCAATGCCGGCGTCACCAATGCCATCAATCAAGAGCAAGCGGCCTTCGTGGCCGAGACCGCAGACGCGATGGGCGCCATCATGATCGAGTCCGGCGCCGTTCTCAAAACCGCCGAGGGCGGACGCATCATGATCTTCGCCCCGCTGATCGAGAACCATGGCGAGATCATCACGCCGGGCGGTCAGGCGATCCTGGCGGCGAGTTCCGACAAGGTCTTTCTCGCAAACTCGGATAATGAGAATCTGCGTGGCCTGCTGGTGGAGGTTGACACCGGCGGCAGCGTGGAGAATCTCGGCAAGATCATCGCCGAGCGCGGCAATGTCAGCATGATCGGCTTTGCTGTCAATCAGAGCGGCCTGGCGCGCGCCACGACCAGTGTCAATCTCAATGGCTCGGTGTACCTGCTGGCGCGCGACAAGGCGACGGTACAGGGTGAAGCGGGAAAGAAACAGCCGCAGCCCAGCCGCACGGGAACGCTGACCCTGGGCGAAAACAGCCTCACCGACGTGGCGCCCGACAATCTCGCCCAGACCTCCGTCGACGCCCAGGCGCAGGCGGTCTCGCGCATCAAGCTGATGGGCAAGGAGATAACCCTCAAGTCGGGCGCGCGCGTCGTGGCGCCGGGGGGTAATGTCAGAGTGGTCGCCACGCAAAACCCCCAACTTGAAAATCCCGGGCCGTCCGGGGATATTCCACGGAATGACAGCAAGGTCGTCATGGAATCGGGCAGCCTCATCGATGTCTCCGGCCTCGCCTCCGCCGTTCTGTCCATGGAGCGCAACGTCATCGCCGTGGAGTTGCGCGGCAACGAGCTGCGCGACGCGCCGTTGCAGCGCAACGGACCGCTGCGCGGCGAAACCGTGACCGTGGACGTGCGCAAGGGCACGCCCCTGGCCGACGTCAGCGGCCAGATCGCGACGATCCAACGGCCCCTGGACGAACGCCTTTCCGCAGGCGGCAAGGTGACGATCGTATCCGAAGGCGATGTCGTGACGCACGCGAACGCCGTCATCGATGTCTCCGGCGGCGCGGTCCGCTATCAGGACGGCTTCCTCAACACCACCCAGCTCGTTTCCCAGGGCCGGGTCTACGACATCGGCGACGCGGACCCCAATCGCCCGTATGACGGTATCTTCGGCGTCTACAAGGTGGATCACAGGAAATGGGGCGTCACCCAGACCTTCAATCTCTTCGGCACCCAGGGAAATAGCCGCTTCGAGGCTGGCTACGTGGAAGGCAAGGACGCCGGCACCGTCGGCATCAACGCACGCGCGCTGGATCTCCAGGGTACCTTGCGCGGTGAGACGATCACCGGCCGGAATCAGCGTCTCCTGCCGACCAGCCTCGCGGCGGACGCAGCGTACACGCGTCGTTACGACCAGGTACCCCTGGGTGGTGAACTGATACTCGGCGCGGCCGGTTACTCCGGGCTGGACGATTTCACGCTGCGCTCGCTCACGGAACTGGGTGCCGTCGGCATGAACCGCGTACAGGTTTATGCCAACGGGCAGATCACGGCGCCCGGGGACGCGAGCCTCGTATTGGCGCCCGGCGGCGAGCTGACCCTGGCCGCGACGCGTGTCGACATCGACGGCGACATCACGGCGCACGGTGGGCGTGTCCAGATCAGTGCGGGCTTGGGGGCCAGACTGGGAGCGGATGCCGAGATCGATGTGTCCGGCCAATGGGTCAACGACAGCGCGACCTTGAATCCCGGCGCGGCGCCGCCAGGTCCGGCGCTTATCCACGGTGGCTCGGTGGCGGTGAGTGGCGTGGGGGAAGTGGTTTTGGAGGGCGGCAGCGTCATTAACGCCGATGGCGGCGCGCAACTGCAGCGCAACGGCAGACTCAAGTTCGGTGATGGCGGCGGCATCAGCTTCGCCAGCAGGGCGTTGACCGGTGTCGACGCCAGCAAGCCCACGAAGCTACGTCTGGACGGCGAGCTGCATGCCTACTCTTTTGCCAAGGGTGGCAGCCTGAGTCTTACCGGCGCGGGTTTCCGCATCGGCGGCGCGGTGGATGATGCACCTGCTAATACGCTCTATCTGTCGCCCGCGTTCTTCCAGAGCGGCGGCTTCCGGGCCTACGACCTCAAGGCCACACACACCGGCATCACGCTTGCTCAGGATACGGACGTTACCCTGCGCGCGCAGAACCGCCAGATGCGCCCGGACTTCTGGACGCAGCCCACGGGAAGCGACCTGAATCGCCTTGGCACCCTGGGCTTCCTGCCCGACGACCAGCGCCAGCCGGTATCGCTGGCGCTGTCGCTTGCGCGCGCCCCCGGCGTCGATTTTGTGTCTGCCCCGGGCGTTGACGCACCGCGCATCGAGGTGGAGCAGGGCGCCCGCATCCAGGCCGACCCCGGCGCGCGCATCGCCCTGACTTCCGATACGCAGCTCATCGTGAACGGTACCATCGCCGCGCCGGCGGGCGATATCCGGCTGACCTTGACCAAGCCTGCCGCCAGCGAAGCCAACGAGAAAGGATTCGATCCCGCCCAGGCCATCTGGTTGGGACCGCAGGGCCGGTTGCTGGCCGGCGCCAGCTTCCAGGCTATTCCCGACGGTACGGGCCGGGGTCTGCGCACGGGAACGGTGCGCGACGCCGGGACAGTCACCATCGCCGCCGAGCGCGGTTATTTTGTGGCCAGCTCCGGTTCAGCCATCGACGTGTCCGGGGTGACGCAGATCCTGGATGTGCCCCAGGGCTTGACCGTCTCGCCGACAACGGTCAATGGCGCCGCGGGCAGCATCGATCTACTGGCCGCCGAGGGCATGGTGTTGAACGGGGAGTTGCGCGGTGCGCCCGGCAGCGGCGTCGGTGCGGCGGGTGGCGCGCTCAATGTGGCGCTGGATCCGACGAACCGCATTACGGCCACGTTGTCGGGCGGCCTGCGGGAATACCCTAAAAGCTCGCGCGACATCGTGCTAACCACGACGGAATCCGCTACACCGGCCGTCGGTGATGCCGTGCCGGATGCCTTGAACGGCATCGTGCGGCTAGACCCCAAGAAAGTCGCCGCCGGCGGTTTCGATCAATTGACGCTGCGCGCCCGTACCGCCAACAACTTAGATACTACCGCGGCCAGAATCGCGCTGGAGGGTGACGTTCAGCTCACGCCCGCGCGGCGCCTGGTGCTGGATGCGCCGGTGCTGTCATCCGCTGGCGGTTACGCCGAACTCTCGAGCGCCTACGTGCGGCTGGGAACCGCGGAGTTTTTCAGCAAGCCCGTGGAGGGCACTCTGGGTAGCGGTAGCTTGTCGGTATATGGCCAACACGTCGACCTTCTCGGCACGCTGGCCTTGCGTGGCTTCGGCCCCAACGGCAGCGGCACGGCTGCAGCGCCGGTGCGCATCGACAGCGACGGCGACATTCGCTTCGTCGGCGGCAAGGAGATCAGCACCGACGGCGCCCATCTGGTCGGCCGGTTGAATAGTGCCAGCGACGTGACACTGCGCGCCGACCAGGTTTATAGCGCCACGGCCACGGACTTCACGCTGTCGGTATCCGGTGCCGATGGAAAAATCACGATACTGCCGGGCGGTGAGAGCAGCGCACCGCTGTCCGCCGGCTCCAAACTCACGCTCACGGCGGCCAACATCGCACAGCACGGCACGCTGCGCGCGCCGTTCGGTCAGATCGATCTTAACGCAAGCAAAAACCTCGTACTGGGCGACGGCAGCGTCACCTCTGTTTCCGGTGCCGGCCAGGTGGTGCCCTTCGGCAAGACCGAGTTCGGCGGACAAGATTGGCTCTATCCTATCGCGGATAATTTCAGCAAGGTATTTCAGGCGCCCCCGGAAAAGCGCATCAGCCTGAAAGCGCCGCAAGTCACGCTGGCGCCGGGCTCCGTGGTCGATGTCACCGGCGGTGGCGACTTGCTGGCGCGCGAGCAGGTGCCGGGACCGGGCGGATCGAACGATATCCTGGATGCCGCGTATGCCAGCAACGCCTTTGCCCTCTTGCCGACGCAGAATAACCCGTTCGGCAGCTACGACCCGTTCCTGTCCAAAGACTCGCTGGTCAAGCCCGGTGATACCCTTCATCTAGCCGGCGGCGGTCCGATAGCGGCGGGCGAGTACGCCATGCTCCCGGCGGGCTACGCCCTGCTGCCCGGGGCGTATCTGGTGACGCCGCTCGCTAAAACCGACAGCCCGATTCCGGGCCAGGCGCTGCCACAGTTCGACGGCTCGGCCATCGTCGCGGGACAACGTGGCGCCGCCGGGACCGGCAGCCGTGAAAGTCTGTGGTCGGCCTACCGTATCGAGAGCGGCACGCAGGTCCGAAACCGCGCGGAATACTTGGAGAGCCGCGCCGACAGTTTCTTCGCGGCCGTCGGCCGCCTGAATCGGGATGCGGGACGGCTGGTGATCGACGCCGGCACCGCACTTACCTTGGGCGGCACGCTGGCCAGCAATGCCACCGGCGGCCGCGGCTCGGAAGTTGATATTCTGGCTATGCACCTCGCGGTGGTGGCGAGCCCCACCGGGGCAAGTGGTCGCGTGGAATTACTCGCTTCCGATCTTAACATGCTCAATGCCGACAGCCTCCTATTGGGCGCGGCCCGCCAACACCAGGGCGCGGACGTGGCGCTGGATGTTCGGGCGCAGAATGTCACGGTCGAATCCGGCGCGGCCGTGGCCGCCCCCGAGGTGATGCTGGCGGCGCAGGACCGTGTCACCGTGGCCAACGGCGCCAGCATCACCGCGACGGATGGTGATCGCGCGCGCGCGCCCAAAACCATCCAGCTCACCGGCGACAGCGCCCTGGCGCGTATTTCCTCGGGCGAGCAGGTTCGTGTAGTGCGTAAGTCCAATCCGGGTACGACGCCGGGCACCACCGGGACGATCGACGTCGCCGCCGGTGCCGTCCTCGACGCCGCGCGCTCCATCACCCTCGATGCGAGCCGCGACACCGTGGTCGACGGCGATCTGCGCACCCATAACGGCTCCCTCAGCCTCGCCGCCGCCAGCATCAGCCTGGGTGAAACGCAAGGCGTCATCGCCGGCGGTCTGGTGTTGTCCAGCGACGCCCTCGCCCGGCTCAGCGCGCGTGACCTGACGCTCAACAGCCGCAGCGCCATCAATCTCTACGGCAAGGTTGACCTCAATGCCGACCGCATCGCCCTCGACGCCGCCGGCCTGGCCGGTTACGCCAACACCGGCGAGGGCGTATCCATCAAGGCCGATAGCATCGCGCTGTCCAACCGTTCGGGCGCGAGCTTCACGGACAGTCCGCTGACTGGCAGTGGCACGCTGACGCTCACCGCCCGCGAGGTCACGCTGGGCGAAGGTGGCTTCGCGCTGCGCGGTTTCAGCGACACCACCCTCGCCGCGTCACAACAGATTATCGCCCGGCCCGAAACCGACAGACCCGCGGAACTCCACGTGGCCGGCAATCTCACTCTGGACGCGACACGTATTACCGCGAGCCCCGGCGCCGATGTGCTGATCGACACGCAGAACGCCCTGGGCGCGCTGGCCGGCAAGATCACCCTCGCCGCCCCGGCCGTGTCCGCGAATCTCACGCCGGTGGCCGATCTCGGTGGCAAGCTGGAGATCGTCGCCAGCGCCATCGAACACGGCGGCCGTATCGAACTGCCGTCCGGCGTGGTGTCGCTGCGCGCCACGGAGGGCGACGTGAACGTCGCGCCCAATGCCGTAATCGATGTCTCCGGTCGCGACCTCGCCTTCGCCGATCTGACGGTCGGCTCGCCGGGCGGACAGGTCGCCCTCATCGCCGCTGCGGGCAATGTGGGCGTCGGCGCCGGGGCGCGCATCGACGTCTCTGGTACCGCCAGCGGTGGCGATGCGGGAAAGATATCCATCAGCGCGCCCAAGGGTGACGTGCGGCTGGATCCGGCGGCACAACTCGCCGGCAGCGCCCGCGCGGGTGCCCAAGCGGCTTCGTTTGCGCTGGATACCCAAAGGCTCATCAGTGATTTCTCCGCGCTCAATGCCGCACTCAATGCCTCCGGCTTCACCGACGGCCGGCAGTTCCGTCTGCGCACGGGAGACATGGTCATCGCCGCCGACGATACGGTGATGGCGCACGATCTTCGGATCGCCGCGGATGCCGGCCGCATCGATGTGTATGGCCGCATCGACGCCTCCGGTGCACAGGCGGGACGCGTGGAACTGTGGGCGCGGAACAATCTGTCTCTGCGCAGTGGCGCGGTGATCGACGCGCATGCCTCTGGCTCCGATCAGGACGGCGGGCACGTGCTGCTCGCGACCGGCGCGGATGCCGATGGCTCGAATCCGGGCCGCCTTACGCTTGAAAGTGGGTCGGAGGTAAACGTATCCGGCACCACCAAGGCATTGGGCACGGATGGCAAGCCGGCGCGTGCCGACAACGGCGAGCTGCGGTTGCGCGCCGCGCGCGACGGGAACGGCGTGGCGATCGATTCCCTGGCAGCGAGTGTCAGCGGTGCCCAGCGCATCGATATCGAGGCCTACAAGATCTACACGCCTGCGGTGGGGCCCACCAACACGGCACGCGTCGACATGGCACTCATCACCAATATCCGGACCGAAACCAGTACGTTCATGGACAACGCCGGCCAGATCGAGAGCACGCTGGGCGTGAACGCCGATCCGCGGTTCCATCTCCTGCCCGGCGTCGAGATCCATAGTCCCGGCAATCTGGCCCTCGAAACGGAATGGGATCTGCTCGGTTGGCGCGACAGTGGTGAGGTCGGTGTGCTAAGCCTGCGTGCCGCAGGAGATCTGAATATTAATGGGAACCTCAGCGACGGCGTGGCGCCGGTTTCGGCCGGAGGACTACTCACGTCGCGCGACACGGTGCAAACGGGCCCGAGCTGGTCGTATCGCCTGGTGGGTGGCGCGGATCTCACGGCAGCCGATCCCCTGGCGGTCCGCCGCGGCGTGGGCGATATCAAGCTGGGCTCCGGCGCCAAGGTGCGGACCGGAACCGGGAATATCGAGATTGCCGCCGGCAATAACCTGCAGCTCGCGGACAACACCGCGGCCATCTATACCGTGGGCGAGAATCGCGGTACGGGCGCGATCCCGGAAGTGGATGGATTCCAGGCCGAAGTGATCCAGGAGTTGGTGTACGGGGCGGATTTCCTGAAAAACGGCGGCAATATTCGCGTTGACATAGGAGGTGATCTCTACGGAGCCGATAGCCGCCAACTGATCAACGAGTGGCTGGCGCGGGCCGGAAGTGCGGGTATCGGGCTGCCCTTCGGAGAAGTCAGTCTGCCCGCTTCCTGGGCGGTTGATATCGGCAAGTTCCAGCAGAACATCGGCGCCTTGGGTGGTGGCGATGTGAATCTGATTGTCGCGGGCAGTATTAATAATCTCTCGGTGGCGATCCCGACCACCGGTCAACCGGTTGGTCCCATCGGTACCGCACCGGACATTGCGGGTGGCGGAGACCTGCACATAGAGGCGGGCGACAGTATTCGTGGCGGCGTTTTCTATCTCGGCAAGGGCCAGGCCGACATCGAGGCCGGCGGCTCGGTGACCCGCTCCTCGGGTGTCGAGTCGGTGTATCCGGTCCTGGCGTTGGGCGATGGGCAGTACACCGTGCGGGCGCGCAAAGACCTTAACATCGAGACTGTCGTCAACCCGACCGTATTGTCGCAGAGCCCATTACAGGGATCCGCCGATTTTGGGCTGCCTCCCAACGTGGGGTCGTATTTCTTTACCTATGGCGAGGACAGCGCGGTGCGCCTGGAGGCGATCTCCGGCGATGTCGTTGTGGGTAGTGGCGCCACCGCGCAGAAAGTTTTCGATCTCCTGGAAATCGACGGGACCGCGCGCAACTATTTTCCCGGAACCCTGGGTGTCCGCAGCTTGCTGGGCGATATTGTGGTGGATGGCGGATTTATCCTCCTGCCTGCGCCGCAGGGGGGCCTGGAATTGCTGGCGCACAATGACATCATCTCGACCGACACCAACACCACGGTGCGGATGTCCGACGCCGACCCACGGTTGCTGCCTAACATTCTAGCTCCCGTACCTGGCTTGAAGGACACTGCAATACCCTCCGTACTGGTGGAAGGCCATGCCGCCACGCCCATGCACACGGGCGATGCCCGGCCGGCGCGCATCGTCGCTCAGACGGGCACCTTGGGTTCGCTGCCGGACAGTTTGAACACGCTCAGCTTCGTGCTTCCCAAACAGGTGCGCGTCTACGCCGGCGAGAATGTGCGTAACTTCACGCTGAATGTCCAGCATGTGGATACCGGCGATATTTCCGTTATCGAGGCGGGCAAGAGCATCCTCTTCCAGACGCAGCGCAATGGTTCGGGCGTCGTCGATACCCGCAGCACTGCGAAAAAATTCGAGATCGCCGGACCCGGGCAGCTCTACGCTATCGCCGGGAAGGATGTCGACCTCGGTGCCTCCGGCGGCATCGTCTTCATCGGTGATCA
>JANNJF010000100.1:0-3040 GCA_031405715.1 Gammaproteobacteria bacterium
CACCTCCATCACCATCCCCATGCCATCTGAAAAAGTACGTAGCCTCAACCTGTCCACCTCGGCCGGTATCGTGCTATACGAGGCCCTGCGACAGGTCGGTGCGCTCACCACCCGATACGCGCTGATGCTGCGACTGCGCGCATAGATCGCGTCGGTGATCTTCTCAGGCGCCGGCCCGCCGTTGGCGGTGTTGTATTTGATACCAAAATCGCCCTGCGGGCCGCCGGGGTTGTGACTGGCGGAGAGGATGATGCCGCCGAAGGCCTGCAGACGGCGGATCAAGTGCGAGCAGGCCGGTGTGGACAATATGCCATCGCGTCCAACCACCACGCGTCCGAAGCCGTTGGCCGCGGCCATCTTGAGGATGATCTGGATGGCCTGGCGATTGTAATAGCGCCCGTCCCCGCCGAGCACCAACGTCTGGCCGCGGCAACCCTCCAGCACATCGAAGATGGACTGAACAAAATTCTCCAGGTAATGCGGTTGTTGGAACTCGCTGACTTTCTTGCGCAGCCCCGAGGTGCCGGGCTTCTGGCCCGCAAACGGCTGGGTGGCGATGACGGCTGTTTTCAACACGACTGTCTCCTTAAGCTGACAGATGCATTATGTTCTTTCACTACCGCACCGGGCACAGAGGTCGGTCACGGGTTTACTCGGCTTGTATACGCATCACGCATTGTCGCGCAGTGCGACGGTAACGGGTAGGCGGGCCGCGGTCAACGCAGGTAGCAGCCCACCCATCAGGCCAATGACCAGCGCCCACAGTAGTCCATGGCCGATCAACTGGGGTGACACCTTGAAGGCGAACACCACTTGACTGAAGTTCGCGCCCAAAGTGGATACCGTGTACTTGTCGAACATAAACCAGGACACACCGGCGCCGATCAGTCCGCCGAGCAACGCCAGCAGCGCCGATTCCAGCATGATGGCCACGACCACCGGCGAGGCGGAGAAACCGATGGCGCGCAACGTGGCGATCTCACGCGAACGCGTGGAGACCGCCGTGTACATGGTGTTGAGCGCGCCGAACACGGCACCGACCGCCATGATGGCGGCGATTGCCACGCCGAGGATGCGGATCAGCCGGGTCAGATCCTCCGACTGGGTGGCGTAGTAGTCGCGGGTGCGCTGTACGTCCACGGTCAGGCGTGGATCGGTGCTGAGTGCGGCCTTGAGTGTATCGAACGCATCAACATTGGTCAGCTTGAGGGTCACCGACTGATAGCCATCGCGGTTATAAGCGCCCTGCACCACTTCGGCGTCACCCCACAGCTCCGATTCGTGCGCATCGCCCGTGGTGAATATCCCCACCACCTTCCAGTCCTGCTGGCCGAGATGGATGGTGCTGCCGACATCCAGCCCGGCGAATTCCGCGTGCGCCCCTTTGCCCACCGTCAGCTCGCGCTTGCCGGGTTCGAACGCCCGACCCTCGATGATGCGGCTATGGTCGCGCAACGCCCAGACCAGTGGCCCGACACCGCGAACCTCGACGTTGGCGTCGCTAGCGGTACTCTTCTTCGGCAGATTGACGACCACCACCACTTCGGCCGAAACGATCGGTTTGCCCTCGGGATTGCGCAGCACACCCGGCCCCTGAGTTATCAGCACAGCATCCTCGCGGCTGAGACCGCTGTTGAGCTCGGCGCTGGCGCCCTTGCGCATCACGATGGTTTCATCCACGCGCCCCGCCTTGGCCAGCACCGTCTGAAAACCCTCGCCCATGGCCAGCAGGGCGATCAGCACGCCCACCACGCCAGCGATGCCCACCACGATCACCAGGGTGGACCCGAGCCGCTGAGGGATAGTGGTCAGCCCCATCCAGGTAATCTCGACAATCTGCAATAACCAACGCATCGGCCTCTCCTCGGTCAGTGCGCGTTCAGCGCATCCACGATACGCAAGCGCATGGCGCGCAAGCCCGGCGGCAGACCCACGCTCACGCCCAACAGCAGCATGAGCACGCTGCCCATCAGCCAGGAGTCTGCCCCCACCGTGAAGGCACCGCCGCGAAATGCGGCGCTTAAAATATCCGCGCCGATGGTCGCCAGCAGCAGACCCACGACACCACCCAGGGCAACCAGCAGCAAGGACTCGGCCAATACCAGCCACAGCAGGCTCTGATTGGAAAAGCCGATGGTCTTGAGTACGGCGAGTTCGGGGATACGCTCGCGTACCGCCTGCGACATGGTGTTACCCGTGAGCAGCAGGATGGTGAACAAGACGGCGCCCATAATGGACGTGACGATGAGACCGATGTCCCCCATCTGTTTGATGAAATCCATGCTGAATTGTTTTTCTGTCTGGGTCTTGGTCTCGGCCTCGGAATTGGCGAACAGTTTATCGATGGCTCGGGCCACGGTGTCAGCGTGCACCGGGTCCGCCACCTTCACCACATACCAGCCCACCGTGCCCTTGCTGAGGACACGGCCCTCGTCAAAGTAGTCGTAGCGGAACCACATCTGATCCTCCTGACCGCGATCCTGCTTGTCGCGAGCGCGGAAGATACCGACCAGATCAAAGGTCCAGGTGTTGCTGCCATCGACCCGGGGGAAGATGGTGGCCTCCAAGGGAATCTTGTCGCCTAACTTCCAGCCGAAACGCTTTGCCAGATTTTCACCCACCAGCGCCGCGGTGCGCGTGCCGGCGAACGCGCGTTTCTGATCGTCCGGCAGCAAAAACTCCGGATAGACTTCGACAAAGTTCGGACTCACGGCGAAATTGGCGAAGAAATTCTTGCGATCCTGGTAAATACCGCCGAACCAGTTGGCAAAGGCCACCGCTTCCACACCGGGCACGTGCTGGATCTGGCTCATGTCGGCGTAGGGCAGAGGCTGGATAATGGACAGCCGGGAGCTGGTGATCAGACGACTCGCCCCTTCCACACTTTCGTGCACCGTGAAGGCCACGCGCACGGCGTCCAGCAATCCGAACAACAGGAAGGCAACGACGATGGACAACACCGTCAGAACAGTACGTGTCTTCTTGCGGAACAGGTCGCTCCAGATCAAGTGCAGGTATTTCATGCGCTATCCGTGACGGG
>JANNJF010000101.1:0-4984 GCA_031405715.1 Gammaproteobacteria bacterium
GCCGCCGCCATCCAGCGTGCCCGCGAACTGGCCAACATGCTGGGAGAAAAATAATGGGGGGCTACTTCACCGAGGCCGGCGTATTCCTGATCCAGTTCATCTTCGGTCTTTACATCCTGGCGGTGCTGCTGCGTTTCCTGCTGCAACTGGTGCGCGCGGACTTCTACAATCCCATTTCCCAGTTTCTGGTCACCCTGACCAATCCGCCCCTGCGGCCACTGCGCCGGCTGATTCCGGGTCTCTGGGGTATCGATCTGGCGTCGGTCTTGCTGTTGTTCGTGCTTAACGGGCTGCAGTGGCTGCTGATCTATCTGCTGAATTACGGGACCGCCCCCGCCCTGCTGGGGTTGGCGGTGTATTCCCTGGCGGATCTTTTGAAACTGACCCTCTATGTCTTCTACGGCGCCCTGCTTATTCGCATCATCGTCAGCTGGATCAACCCCCATGCCCAGCACAACCCGGCCTTGAATCTGGTGGCGCGCCTCACGGATCCCTTGATGCGACCGGCACGCCGGCTCCTACCGGCCACGGGTGGGATCGATTTCTCACCCATACTGGTCTTTCTGGCCCTGGGTCTGGCGCAGATCCTGATCCTGCAACCTCTGCTGCTGCTCGGCCAGGGATTGATGCGCTGAGCGGGCAGGCCCCCTGGTTCCGCTGGGACGGCCAGGACCTGATCCTGCGCATACTGGCGCAACCACGGGCCAAACACAGTGAAATCGTCGGGGTGCAGGGTGCATCTGAAAATCCGCATTACCTCGCCCCCGGTGGATGGCAAGGCCAATGCCCAGCTACTGGATTTCCTCGCCCGGGAGTTCGGGGTACCGCGCAGCCGGATCACCCAAACCCAGGGGTTAACCGGGAAACTAAAGGTATTTCGCATCGAAGCCCCCACAAATCTGCCGCATGGTCTAAATTTAGGACGTGACGCCTGAATTGCCCGTCGGCCACGACCCGGTCGGTGCACACGAAAAAATCAGGACCCGCCCAGGATGGCCATCTCAACGAACAGGTTTTTATAGATAAGGAAAACTGCCTCTTGATGCGACTGCGTATTAAGGGACCCCACCATGGCGCAAACTGACTCCTTTTCCCGCCGCCTGGCGGACTATAAAAAATGGCGTGACGAACTCACCGTCACCATCGCCGAGTATCAGGCGTGGATCGACCACCAGGGCCTGGGCAATGGCGTCGAGGATCTGCGCACCTATGAGCTGATTGAATCGCTCAAGACCGACAAGCTGATCATCGCCCTGGTGGCGGAATTCTCCCGCGGCAAAACAGAATTGATCAACGCCCTGTTCTTCTCCGATTATAAACAGCGCCTACTGCCCTCGGAAGCCGGACGCACCACCATGTGTCCGACTGAGCTGCAGTACGAGGAAAAAGTCGAGGCCTGCATAAAACTGCTGCCCATCGAGACGCGCGCCAGCGGGATGAGTATCGCGGAATACAAGCGCGCCCCCGTCAACTGGACCACCCTGCCCTTGGAACTCACCGATTCCACGAAAATGGCGGAGGCGTTCAGAGAGATCGTGCTCACCAAGCGCGTGACGGTGCGCGAAGCCCAGGAACTGGGGCTCTACAGCCCCGAGTCCGACCCACACGGAGCCGCCCTGCATGCCGACGGTAAGGTGGACATCCCCGTGTGGCGGCACGCGGTCATCAACTACCCGCATCCATTGCTGAAACAAGGTCTGGTCATCCTGGACACCCCGGGTCTCAATTCCCTCGGTACCGAACCCGAGCTCACCATGAACATGTTGCCCAAGGCGCATCTGGTGTTGTTTGTTCTGGCTGCCGACACCGGCGTGACGAAATCCGATCTTGAGGTATGGAACAATCACGTGCGCGTCACCCGCGGCTCGAAACAAACCACCTGTTTCGCCCTGCTGAATAAAATCGACACAATGTGGGATGAATTACGCGACGCCGGCGCCATTGCCGAGAGCATCCAGCGCCAAGCCCAGGAAACCGCGCGCATCCTCGGCATCCACCCGGATCTGGTTTTTCCCGTATCCGCCCAGAAGGGCCTGCTCGGTAAAATCAAGATAGACCACGACCTGATTGAAAAAAGCGGCCTGCTCGCCCTGGAAATCAAACTGTCGGACGATGTGGTCCCCGGCCGCCAGCAGTACGTGCGCGATAAAGTGATCGGTGAAATCGGCGATATGATGGAAAGCACCGGGGCCATGGTGCTGGGCAGACTCGGCGCCATCGAAAATCAGATCAGCGAACTGAAGGGCCTGGGTGGCAAAAGTCTGGATGTGATCCAAAACCTGATCGCGCGTCTGCGCAAGGAAAAAGACACCTACGACCATACACTGGTGCACTTCCAGAGGTCACGCGCGGCCTTGGCCAAAGAGATCGATATCCTGATGAGCCACCTCAGCATGACCAGCTTCGACAAGCTGATCGAGCAAACCCGCAGCGACATGCAGGACAGCTGGACCACCCACGGCCTGAAAGCCGGCATGCAGACATTCTTCAATGGCACCAGTACCGCCATGGAACAGGTGAACAAACAAGCGCACCATGTGAAAGGACTGCTGGAGGCGGCGTACTACAAATTTCACACCGAACATGGACTGACTAAAATCCGTCCAGCCGACTTCTCGTTATTGGCCTACCGCAGCGAATTTCAGCGCCTGCGGGAGGACGCCGAGGCGTTCCGTAACAGCCCGGCCATGATGATGACCGAGTCCCATTTCGTGATCAAAAAGTTCTTCATTACCCTGGTCAGCCGGGCGCGCGGCATCTTCGATGATTGCAACAAGGCGGCGAACACCTGGAGCCGGTCGATCATGGCGCCCATCCTGGATCAACTCCAGGAGCACAAAACACAACTGGTCAAACGCCTCGATGATCTGAAAAAAATCCAGGACAATCTCGATAATCTGGACAAACGCATTGCCGAGCTCGACCTTGTCAAAAAGAACCTGCACAACCAGCAGCAGATGGCGAAAACCATGCTGCACAAAATCCATCGGCCCATCTCCACCGGCAATCGCAACCCTACCACTTAATTTCATCACCCGTCGGACCTTCGTCTGGCCTGCGCTAGCCTGCGCCTCGCGCCGACGACGTACCGGAAATAAAAAAGGGCCGGAGGTTCACCTCCGGCCCTTTTTTACAAAATAGCTAAGACGACTTACTTCGCGGCGGTCAACGCCTTGTCGATGGAGCCAAAGATGGTGTTGGGCACCAGCGTATTCTTGGTGAACGCCAGATAACCGGAATCCCAGAAGTACAGCTGCATGCGCCACATCTCACCATACTGCACCACCTGCACATCCTTGCCGGTGTTGATCACCAGCACTTCCAGGGGAAGCGCCGGCGCATGATCCACGCCTGGATAGGGGGCGTCTTTGGTCTTGCCGTCGCTGCGGAAGTCGGAGTTGATGCGAATCGCTTTGTTCTCGGTGTACGTGTTGCTGATGCCAAAATAAACCGCGTTGGAGCCCACCGGAATCTTGCTGATCAGGTTCCAGCCGGAGGCATCATCCGCCCCCTTGTCCTTGCTGGCGTTGAGCAGATTCTCCACCTTGGCAACCGTGGCGGCGAAATTCTCCGGCTTGTCGCTGAAGACCAGGTTCTGGCTTTCGCTCCAGTTGCGGAACTTGGCCATCATCTTGGCGGGACCATCCCCATTGAACTTGTTCAGCGACTTCTCGGTACGGGTCGGTTCGAGCTGCACGGAGGTCTGCGTGCCCGACACCTTGGCCACCACGTCCTTGATTTCCAGAGCAGCCGCCTTGGCGGCAGCGATCATCTGCGGATATTGCGGGGTCCCGGCGTAGAAGACCATGGCATGGGCGATGGGATTCGCCATATTGACGTGGGTCTTCTTGCCGTCGCCGTACTCATAGACGCCGATACGCAGTATTTGGGCGGAAATGGTGTTGGGGGGGAGATCCTTGGCGGCCTCCATATAGCTCGGTGACGTCAGGATATACACCCGCGCTTTTTGTACCCCGTCTGGAATAGTAAGGTCGTCTTTGGCCTGCAGCGTCAGCTTCGATTCCGCCAAGCTCTTTTCCAGCGCCGCCGTGGTGTCTTCAAACGAACCCGAGGCCTCCAGCACGCGCTCGAAAATACCGAATTTTTCATCTGCCGCCTGCGCAGCCCCAACCCAACCGAATACAACAAAGAGTGCCCCGATTACTATACCGATGCGTCGTAAACTCATTAGTTTCTCCTCCAGTGATTTTGGCCTTTGAATTATTGGAAACGTATCAGGCCGTTGTCGTTATACCCAAACCGCGAGAACATTGTGCGGTTTCCTGCGGCAGACCGCAACCAGTAATAGGGTGGGGGAAACGAAGAAAAAACCGCTGCCGCCATTCCTGGCGGTTCACACATTACACGTAAACTTGCGTGTAATGTGTTGATTATTTGCTGTACACGCTGTTCTGACTAGGGGTTTATTAACAAAGTCTTCAGGACATCGATCGCCTGCCCGAACCCCTGGCGTGCCGACAGTTGCCACAACCGCACCGCCTCCGTGGGGTCTTCGTTCACGCCCTGACCTTTCACGTACATCACGCCCAGATTGAACTGGGCCGCGGCATAACCTTGTTTCGCCGCCATCTCCCACCACTTGGCCGCTTCCCGTAGGTCGGTGTCCACACCGGTACCCTGGGCATACAACAGCCCTAAGTTAAATTGTGCTTCCACATGCCCCTGCAGCGCCGCGGGTTGCCACCACCGGGCGGCCTCCGCCATATCCCGCGGCACGGCCTGTCCACTGGCATAGAAAACACCCAGATTGAACTGCGCTGCCGCATGGCCCTGGTCCGCCGCCTTACGGTACCAGGACAAGGCCTGGGCATAATCCGGCGCCACACCTGCAAGGGTGTCACCCTCGGTGTATACGGCACCCAAGGCAAACTGTGACTGCGAATCACCTTCCGCCGCCGACAACGTCCACAGCCTCAGCGCTTCCTGGTGATGACCCAAACGAAACTCCTGCATGGCCTGCTGG
>JANNJF010000102.1:0-10436 GCA_031405715.1 Gammaproteobacteria bacterium
CGATCGCCTTGCGCCGCGCGGTTGTGGCGATCCACGCGCCCGGGTTGGGCGGCAGACCCTCCTTCGGCCAGTGCTCGAGCGCGGCGACGAAGGCGTCCTGCGACCCATTAATCATATTCGATACCACCTTACGCGACGGCGAGCAGAGCCCCGGCGCCTCCATGACGCGGGACGAAAAGGTGCGCATCGCCAAGGTGCTGGAACGCATGCACGTGGACATTATCGAGGCCGGATTTCCCATCGCCAGCCCGGGCGACTTCGAGGCGGTCAAGGCCGTGGCCGCGGCGGTCACCGACAGCACTGTGTGCGCCCTGGCGCGCGCCCTGGACAAGGACATCGACCGCGCCGGCGAGGCCATCAAACCCGCCAAGTCCGGCCGCATCCATACCTTCATCGCCACGTCGCCTATCCACATGCGCGAGAAGCTGCGCATGAGCCCCGAACAGGTCATCGAGCAGGCGGTGAAGGCGGTGAAGCACGCACGCCGTTACACCGATGATGTCGAGTTCTCGCCGGAAGATGCCGGTCGCTCGGAAACCGATTTCCTCTGCCGCGTGCTGGAGGCGGTGATCGACGCCGGGGCGCGCACGGTGAATATCCCGGATACCGTGGGGTACAACCTGCCGCATCAGTTCGGCGCCTTGATCAAGACCCTGCGCGAGCGTGTGCCGAACGCGCACAAGGCGGTGTTTTCCGTGCACTGCCACAACGATTTGGGTCTCGCGGTGGCCAATTCCTTGTCGGCGGTGCTCAACGGCGCACGCCAGGTGGAGTGCACCATCAACGGCCTGGGGGAACGCGCCGGTAACGCCGCGCTGGAAGAGGTGGTCATGGCGGTGCGCACGCGACGCGACATGTTCACCTGCGATACGCGCCTCGACACCACCCAGATCGTACCGGCCAGCCGCCTGGTATCCAACATCACCGGCTTCGCGGTACAGCCGAACAAGGCGGTGGTGGGGGCCAACGCCTTCGCCCACGAATCCGGCATCCATCAGGATGGTGTGCTGAAGAAGCGCGAGACCTACGAAATCATGCGTGCCGAGGACGTGGGCTGGGGCGCCAACCGCATGGTGCTGGGCAAACATTCCGGCCGCAACGCCTTGCGTTCGCGCATGAAGGAGCTGGGCATCGAGTTCGCCTCGGAGGAGGAATTCAATTCCGCGTTCGAACGCTTCAAGGATCTGGCGGACAAGAAACACGACATCTTCGACGAGGATCTGCAGGCCCTGGTGACGGAAGAGCGTCTCGAACACAACGAGCATTACCGTCTTGCGGCCCTGCGGGTCTGTAGCGAAACCGGCACCAAGCCTTATGCCACCCTCAGCCTCAATATCAACGGCGAGCTGCAGGCCGCGGGCGCCGAGGGCGGTGGTCCGGTGGATGCGTCGTTCAAGGCCATCGAGGCCATCGTCAACAGCCAGGCGCAACTGCTGCTGTATTCGGTGAACAACATCACCAGCGGCACCGATTCCCAGGGCGAGGTGACGGTACGTCTGGAAAAGGCCGGACGTATCGTCAACGGTAACGGCGCTGATACCGATATCGTCATTGCCTCCGCCAAGGCCTATCTTAACGCCTTGAATAAACTCATCGTGCCTGCGGACCGTGCCCACCCCCAGGCCGGCACACCGATCTAGGCCGGTGATGCGCGCGTTGCGCCATCGGTTCGGGCGGTTTGCGCCGGCGGCGCCAGGCGGTATGCTTTAGCCTATGCAATCGACAGACGCCTTGCGCAAACAGTATCTGGCGGCCATGGGCATAACAACCTGGGAGCGACGCACCGGTATCAACGGCGACTCGGCGGCTACTGCGGCTTCGGTAACTGCCGTGGTCGCCGCGCCTGCGTCCGCGCCGCCGCTGCCACCGAACATCGCGACATCAGCAGGCCCGTCCTTGGTGCGTGGCGTCGCCGACACCCAGGTGGACATCGGCGGCATGGGTTGGGACACCCTGGCGCAGACGGTGTCCGGTTGCGCCCGTTGTGATCTCCATCAGACCCGCACGCAGACGGTTTTTGGTGTCGGCCCGCGCAGCACCCAATGGCTATTCGTGGGGGAAGCGCCAGGTGCGGAGGAGGATCGTCAGGGCGAACCCTTCGTCGGGCCCGCCGGCCAGCTGCTCAACGCCATGCTGTTCGCCCTGGGGCTCAAGCGCGACGAGGTCTACATCGCCAACGTGCTCAAGTGCCGCCCACCCAATAACCGCGATCCACAGCCGCAGGAAGTGGCCTGCTGCGAACCGTTCCTGCTGCGTCAGATCGAGTTGTTGCAGCCGCGCGTCATCGTCGCGCTGGGCCGGCACGCGGCGCATAGCCTGCTGAAGAGTGATCTGCCCCTGGGCAAGTTGCGTGCTCACCAGCACGCTTATCACGGTATCCCCCTGGTGGTGACCTATCATCCTGCCTACCTGTTACGCACCCCCAGCGACAAGCGCAAGACGTGGGAAGATCTGTGCCGGGCGCGCGCCATCGTAAAGGCAGACGCATGAGCGCCCTGGCGTCCAGCGCCGTGCCGCGGTTGCGGCCCATGAACGATGCCGACCTCGAACGGGTGATCGATATCGAGCTTAAGGCCTATGACTTTCCCTGGACCGTCGGCATATTCCACGATTGCCTGCGGTATGGCTACACTTGCATGGTGTTTGAAAGCGATGATGACCTGCTGGGTTACGGGATACTTTCCCTCGGTGCCGGGGAATGTCATCTGCTCAATATCTGCATCGCGCCTGTCTTCCAGGGGCGCGGTCACGGTACGCAGCTTATCGAGGGTCTGCTGGAGCTGGCGCGCACGCAGGCGGCGAGAATGGCGTTTCTCGAGGTGCGCGCCTCCAATCAAGCGGCCTATCGCGTGTATACAAAAATGGGTTTTAACGAACTCGGCGTGCGCAAGAATTATTACCCCGCGCACAGCGGGCGCGAAGACGCCATCCTGTTGGCGCGCGAGCTGTAAACCTAAATACGGCATTTAACCTCAGGTGGGCGCCGATAGGTCAGTGCGTGGCTTGTATCCGCCTGTCACCCAATGGGTGAATAGGTTCGGTCCATTAACAATATGTTTCATCTGAGTTAATCTGCGTTCATCCGCGGTTAACTGTTTTTTCCGGGGTAATACATTGGCCAGACACAATCATCCTGTGTTCCAAGGCAAGATCGTCACGGTGAGCGTCGAGTCGGCCCGGCTGCCGGATGGCCGCAGTTGTGAGATCGAGGTCGTGCGTCATCCAGGCGGTGCCGCCGTCGTGGCGATCGATAGCGCGGAGCGCGTCTGTCTGATACGTCAGTACCGCCCGGCGATGCAGGCGTGGATGTGGGAGATACCCGCCGGCAAGCTGGATCCCGGCGAGTCGCCCTTATCCACCGCGCAACGTGAGCTGGAGGAGGAGGCGGGGCTGGTGGCGCGCGGCTGGAGTGAGCTGGGTTCGATGGTGAGTTCGCCGGGTGTGTTCACCGAAGTGGTGCATTTGTTCCTTGCACGCGACCTGGAGCACGTAGCGCGTCAGACGGAAGAACACGAGATCATCGAAGTGCATTGGGTGACCTTGGACGAGGCCATCGAGCGTGCCACCCGCGGTGATATAAGGGACGCGAAAACGGTGATTGGTTTGTATCGCGCGCAGTTGTTGCAGGTGTAATGCCGGGTTGGCTTAGCGTTGTCTAGGGTGCGCAGGGCGCACCCTACCTCCGGGGAAAATAGTTGTGCTAACTAGATACCTATGGCGTCGATGGTCCAGCTGCTGCCGCCGGGCACCGCCTCGGGGTGACGTCGACGCATGAGGTCCTCGATCTCTCCATGTCGGCGACGCGGTACGTCCACCAGTAGTATGATGTCGCCGTGGGCCAGGGCGCCGCGGAACTCATCGAGATGCGCATCCGGTACCTGGTAGGCAAACAGTGCACCGCCGACGAAGGTGGCGAGCATCAGCGCCAGGGCCAACAACGACAATGCGGTGGTGCCGGTGAAGATGCCCGCCAGCAGGGCGAGCAGCCCCAATGCAAACAGCGCCAGATTGCCGCGCCACACCACGTTCTCCACCCGCCACGCCAGGTCGCGGCGCTGCGGGCCGGTGGCCGGCGGGAGCGTGCCGAGATCGACCGTGTCGCGCGCCAGGGCGTGCATATGGCCGTGGTCGATGCCAGCCTGCGTGAGATCGGTAAAGGCCTGTTGCGCTTGTAGTCTGTCTGCAAAAATAAAATAGAGTCGTCTGTCCATGGTAACCTCCTTGGTTAAATATTCCCTATCGGGCGCAGCGCATGAACGAGTATTCCTGTGGAAGCTGGATGGGGCTCATTCGTTGCAAGGACAAATCAGCTTACTACTCGAAGCAGAAAACTCAACGCTGCATTTCGTATGGATTTGAGTATCCGGCGAGAACTGTTGTTATCAGAGACAAAAATAGACGCGGGACTTAGGAAACCTCTGAGAAAGTCCCCTCTCCCCCGCGCACTTCGGGGGAGAGGGTTAGGGTGAGGGGGATGATCATAGATTCTTCCCTCACCCTGTCCCTCTCCCTCAGGGAGAGGGAACGTAGCCTGATAGTTTTTGCCACTCGTTCAGAGGTTCCCTGGATAGTCGCCTCACTGCTACGTCCGGCTGGCGGCCTGTTCGCTGGGGTTGTGGCTGTCGTCCTGGCCGAAGCCCGCCTCGTCGTAAGTCAGCTGGCGTGATCTACCGCCAAGCATGGTGCGCAGCAGCACTTTACGCCCCCACAGGCGGTATATATAGGCCAGGGTCTTTTCCACATACTCGAGATGCAGATCACGTCCATCATGTTCGTGTTCCAGCAGCATCTCGCGGTTGAGGGAGAAGTCGGCATCCAGGATGCGGATAACCGGTTGCGCGGCCATGCCGACGTTCTTGAGCAGACTGTTTTTCACATTGTCCCAGTGTTCCTCGTCCGCCACTGCGGTCACCACGTATTCGTTCTGCTGTCGCTGGTATGCGAACATGTCGAGATCGCGCATCAGTTGCTCGCCCAGAAAGCGCCGTAGGAACGAACTGTCGCGATCGGTTTCGCGTACCTCGAAGATCTTTTGCAGGCCGCTTTTGTCCGGCGTTCCGTGGTGGTTGATCTCCGCCGCGCTGGGGCTGTCATATTGCCGCAGGATGTCATGCCACACGCTGAAACCAAGATGATACGGGTTGATTTCACCCTGATGCGGACGTATCACCTGGTTGTGATGCACCAGAAATTCGATGTGCATGTCCTCGGGCAGATCCAGGCTGTTCATGATGCGGTGATGCCAGAAACTCGCCCAACCTTCGTTCATGATCTTGGTTTCGATCTGGGGCATGAAATACTGTGCCTCCTCGTGCACGATATGCAGCAGGTCTTTCTGCCACTCGGTCAGATACGGGTTGTACTCGGCGATAAACAACAGCAGGTCTTCCTCCGGCTCCAGGGGCAGCCGCTTGAGATCGGGCGCGGTGCAGGTCTGGGTTTTATGTATCTTGTGGAAGGGATCATGAGGCGGAAGTGCCGCATCCTCCGCGCGCTTCTGTTGATCCCGATGGGATAGCTTGCGGATGGCGGAATGCCGCCGGCACTGCATCGACAGCGCGTGCGCCGCGTCGAGTATCTGTTCGACGGCGTTTAGACCGATGGCGGGGTTCTCGACGTAGCTGCGTATACGGTCGGCGCGCAGTTTGAAGTTGCCGATAGTCAGTTCCGGTCGCGTGCTGCGGAACATGAAGTTGTTGTGGAAGAAATCATTGTGCCCGTATACATGGGCGATGGTCAGCACCTGCAGACAGAGTGAGTTTCCGCGCATCAGGTAGGCGAGGGATGGGTTGGCATTGATCACCATCTCGTAAGGCAGGCCGGAAACCCCGTAGTCGTACAGTGTCTTGAGCTTTTCGTAGGACTTGCCATAGGACCAGTGCGGGTAGTGCGCCGGCATGCCGTGGTACGCCATATAGCCGAGCATCTGTTCGTGGTCGCATACCTCGAATTCCTGCGAGCAGCACGTCAGGCCGAATTCCTCCACTTTCTCGCGGATGCGCGCGTCCCAGTGTTCCAGATCTTTCATGCACCAGGAACGTGTCATAGTGGTTCACGCGCCACGCTGGTTTCGCGCTCGCGCGACAGGAACGCCTTGAAACTCGGCCAGATGTCCTCTTTGTTCTCGATCATGAGTGCATGAAAATTGCTCGCACGCAGGTTTTCGAAGAGGTGCAGCATGGACTCGCCATAATCACCGGAGTTGAGCGGCTTGATCTCTCCGTAGCCGAAAAGATTGCAGAGTTCGCACAAGTCGGAGGCGGATTTCATGGCGGCGGCGTTGTCCTGCTCCCAATTATCGCCATCGGAGCAATGAAACGCGTAGATATTCCACAGCGAAGGGTGGTAGCGCTGTTCGATGACCTCGAGCGCCTTGTTGTAACCCGATGAGATCATGGTTCCGCCGGAATCACCTTTGGTAAAGAATTCCTCCTCACTGACCTCCCGCGCCTGGGTGTGGTGGGAGATGAAAACCACCTCAACATTGGAATAGCGCGTGCGCACAAACTGATGCAACAGGAAGAAGAAGCTGCGCGCCAGGTATTTCTTCATCGTGTCCATGGAACCGGAGGTGTCCATGATGCAGATCACCACGGCATTGGACTGCATGCGTACGTCCGTCACCAGACGGCGGTAGTTGAGGTCGTCGCGGTGAAATGGAAAACGTTTTTCCTCACCGTCCTGAAGCGTGCTGCTGGCGCGTGTGGCGTGACTGGCGATGCGGCGTTTGATGCGGGAAATGGCGGTGCGTTTCATGTCCAGGTGTACGCGTACCCCGACGCGGCGGAACCCCTTGCGTTTACGCGCGTTCTCCACCGGAATCTCGCGCAACTTCTTGCGCTCCATGTCCGGCAGCTCCAGGTCCTCGAACATGATGTCCGAGAGTTCCTCCAGGGTGATCTCGGTTTCGTAATAGTCCATGCCGGGCTGGTTGCCACCCACGCCGCCGGGGCCGCTTTTGTCGCCGGCCTGGCCGATGACCTGCCCCGGTTGGGTATCGCCGTCACCGGTGCCGACCTGGGAGCTGTTGTCGCCAAAAACAAAACGGTATTCTTTGATGCCGCGGATCGGCACTTTGATGACTTTATCCTGACTCTGGCCGATGATCGATTCCTCGGCGACGATGTCTGCGATATTCTCGCGGATCGCCTCGCGCACCTTCTGGCGGTGGCGTACACGATCGCTCGCCGAGCGGTCAGAGCGGAGTGCGTCCGATTCCGAGTAGGGGCGGAAGATGGTGTCGGTCATGGGCTGTCCCGTTCAGCGCGCGTTTAGGGAACCTCTGGTCAAGTCCCCTCTCCCCCGCGCACTTCGGGGGAGAGGGTTAGGGCGAGGGGGATAATCAGCGATTTTTCCCTCACCCTGTCCCTCTCCCTAAGTCCCCTTCGGGGAGGCAAAAACCGCACGGAGAGGGAACGTAGCCTGGTAGTTTTTGCCACTTGTCAAAGGTTCCTTAGTCCTTCCACAGGTTGTTGGCGGCGTATTTCAGAATAACCTCCGCCGAGTGCTCGTTGTAGCCGCGCTCCAGCAGCGCCTGCACCAGGTCGGTGTATTTCTTTAACTGCTCTTCGTCACGCGTACGCGCCTTGGTAATGACGCGGCTCATTTCGCGCACCGAGTTCATGAGCTTACGCTCGATCGCATCCTTGAGCGGCTCATACGAGTTATGGCTGACCTTCTCGTTGCGCCGGCTCTTGGCCCAGAGGTAGGCCATGACCTCCTGGCGGAATCCCTGGGCGGCCGATCCGACGATGGCGATCTGCTCCTCCACCGAGCGCAGGAAACCTTCATCCGGCTGCAGGTCCTCGCCGGTGTTGCGGTCCTTGACGCGGCTCTTGTTGACGTAGGCCTCGGTATGGTCGAGATAGTTCTGAAACAGGGCCTCGGCCTGCTCGTCGTAGGAGTAAACGAAGGCCTTGGTGATTTCCTTCTCCAGGATCTCCAGGTAAGCCTTGTGCAAGGTATCCTGGAGGAATTCAAGGTATTTCTTGCGCGTGTCGTCGGAGAAATCGCCGGCCTTGACCATGCCGATCAGGGCCTCGCGTACGCTGATAGGATTGATGCCCTCGGGATTTTCCGCCAGGGCGTTGTCGATGGCCTTCATGATGAAGCGTGGCGAGATACCGAACATGCCTTCGCGGCGGGTTTCCTCGCGCAGCTCGCGTACGTTGATCTTCACGGTCTTGCCTTTTTCCACGACCTCGTCACCGTCGTACAGATGCAGCTTGGTGGTCAGATCGCATTTATTGCTCGGTTCCAGGCGTGTCAACAGGGCGAACATGGCGGCGATTTCCAGGGTGTGCGGTGCGATGTGCTCGTGGTAGTCGGAACGATCCAGAAGCTTTTTGTAGATCTTGGTTTCTTCCGACAGGCGCAGGTTGTACGGTACCTTCACCACCACGATGCGATCGAGAAACGCCTCATTCGTCGGGTCACCCTTGAAGCGGTGCCATTCGGCTTCGTTCGAGTGGGCGACGATACAGGTGTCGACGTACACGGTGCCGTGGCGGCCGGGGGCCGGGATGAATTTCTCCTGCGTCGCGGTGATCATGGTGTGCAGGTATTCCGGTTCGTTCTTGAACACCTCGATGAACTCGGTCATGCCGCGGTTGCCCACGTTAAACGCGCCGTTCAGTTCCAGGGCGCGTGGATCGCCTTCGGAATAGGTGTCCAGCTTGGAAATGTCGACCGAGCCGATCAGTACCGAGGTGTCCTGGTTGTTGGGGTCCACCGGCGGCACGACACCCACGCCGCGCCGGTCGTGGCGCGAAAACGGGACGGCGACCACGCCGACGTTTTCGTAACGGCCGTTGAATTCCTCTTTGAGGCGATGGCGGCATACCGGACAGAGATCACCTTCGATGTGCACGCCGAGCATTTTTTCGAACTCCTCGCGCAGTGCCTTTGGCACCAGGTGCAACGGTTCTTCCGCCATGGGACAGTTTTCGATCGCATATACGGGAGTAGACTGCTCCAGTCCGCGCTGCAGGCGCTCCACCAGCGAACTCTTGCCTGCGCCCACCGGACCCATGAGATAGAGCACCTGACGCGATTCCTCGCCGTGCATGGAGGCCGAATGAAAATAGCGTACCACCTGGGCGAGGGTCGCTTCGATGCCGAAGAATTCGCCGCTGAAAAAGGGGTAGATTTTAATCTGATCATCGCCGAACAGGCGTTTTACACGGCTGTCGCCGGTGGCCGCGAGATTGGAGACTCCCTGGCGGGTGATGACATCGTAGAGGCGGGAGTGGGCGAGTTTGGGAATGCCCGGATCGGCTTTGACTTTCTCCAGGTATTCAAGAAAGGATCCTTTCCATTCGTGGGCATCCAGGCTGGCCCGGCCTTTTTCGATTAGCTTGGAAAATGTGGACGTCGTATCGGTCATGACTGTCCTCCTTACATAGCGCTGCTGTGCGTGTCTGGCAGTGCGTCTTTACCCCGCACATGCGGAGTGTGTACTGCCTACGTATCCTCTTTGTTTTCCCTAGTGTTAAGTTATAGGCTTTTCCTGGCGGGAATCCAAGAGGCGCCGTTGCCACATGGGGATTACCAGCGCCCACTGGTCGGTTGGCGCGCGGCGCCGGCGAGTCGGGCGAAAACTGGTAATTTCCCCCATCGACCCTTACATACCTTGGATTGTGGTGTGAAAAATGCCCCTACCGTTCGCCATTCAGACTAATTCTGCAGAATTCAGTTCCGTGGCCTGGGGCAGCTGCCCCCGGTTAAATTTTTCCCGAGACGTTGCATCATCGGGATGGACCATGCGTACGCCAGGAATGGATTTTCCGCCGCGGCCTGCGTGTGTGCCTGCATCCGCCGGCACGTTTTTCGCGGGGCTAGGCCAATGGGGGGTTATCAATTAAAAGGAAGATGCGAGGGTGTCTGAAATTTGGCACCGCCGCGTGATACATCGGTCTTGGGCGCAATGCGCGCGCAGAAACACCGTTGGCCATGACTGCGTGGATAGCCTCCACCCTCCGCCGCCGCGTGCGATACCGAAAGACCACCGTGGCGTACACCGTGATGCGGATGCATGACGGAAAGTTGATATGCATCAAGAATAACATCCATTATTTTCGTAAGATAATACATGTGAGCGCGCTGGGCAGTGCCGTTAGTTAGTAGTCGCACCTGCCCGGATGCCGCGCCTGGTTCGTGAGGCACAGGGTGTTGGTTTGCCACATTTTACGCCGCGCATCGGGCCCGAACTTTATTTTTGTCAAACGGCCGTTCAACCGACGAGCCAGGGAGAGCAAAGCGATGGCGAGAAGCCCCCGATAGCTGGGTAGGGACCCAGCGTAGAGTCATTGTGGCGTTTCCCAGCCGCAGGACGGTCGGGGCCCAGACGTAATCGGCGATCTGCGAGGCGGGAACATTTTTGCCGCGTTTTCCGATGACAATGGCGACTTCGCCCTCGTAATCCAGGTACTTGGTCT
>JANNJF010000103.1:0-3195 GCA_031405715.1 Gammaproteobacteria bacterium
GCTGGTCGGCCTCTTGCACCACGTGCAAGTGCTGATGGATCAGTGCCCGCAGGCGTCCGGCACTGGGCGGCAGACGCAACTGCCGACGCATGCGATGACGGCGGTAGTGCTCGGAAAGCGCCTGTTGCAGCAGCTCCAACCCCTCGCCGGTCTGGGCCGACAACCACACTTTGTTGACAGAACCCTCGGCATCCCGTTCCAAATGGGCCGGCTCACCCGTCAGATCTATCTTATTGAACACGATGATCTGGGGGATGGCGTGCGCCTGGATCTCCGCCAGCACCGCATCCACCTCCTGCATCTGCTCACGCCGCTCGGGGTTGGCGCCGTCCACCACATGCAGCAGCAGATCCGCATCGGCCACCTCTTCCAGGGTGGACTTGAAGGCCTCCACCAGCTTGTGCGGCAGGTGGCGGATAAAACCGACGGTATCCGCCAGGATGATGCTGGCATGGCCCGCCAGGCCGACCCGCCGCATGGTGGGATCGAGGGTCGCAAACAGCTGGTCGGCAGCATACACCGCCGCACCCGTCAGGCGGTTAAACACCGATGACTTGCCCGCATTGGTGTAGCCCACCAGGGACACCGTGGGCAAAGGGATGCGACTGCGGGCCTTGCGCCGGCTGTGGCGCTGGGAACGGACTTTTTCCAACCGCCGGTTGAGGTTCTTCACCCGGTCACGCAACAAACGACGGTCGGTTTCCAGCTGGGTTTCACCCGGACCCCGCAGACCGATACCGCCCTTCTGCCGCTCCAGATGGGTCCAGCCACGCACCAGGCGGGTGGCCAGATAATCCAGTTGGGCCAGCTCCACCTGTAGTTTGCCTTCGTGGCTGCGGGCCCGCTGGGCGAAGATGTCCAGGATCAGCCCGGTACGATCGAGCACACGGCAACCGGCGACCTTCTCGATATTGCGTTCCTGTGCCGGGGATAAATCGTGATTCACCAGCACCAGGTCCGCTTGAGCCTGCTGCACGGCATCGCGCACCTCTTCGGTCTTGCCCTTGCCGATATAGGTGGCGGCGTCCGGCCGCTGGCGATTGCCGCGCACGATGCCACAGACCTCAGCGCCGGCGGACTCCGCCAGCTGACGCAGTTCCTCCAGCTCGCTGTCACCGTCTTTATCGGAAAAACGCAAATGCACCAGTATCGCGCACTCGCGCGCGCGGGACCGGTCGTTCATACGGAGGGGTTCATTCGTTTCCGGGGGCTTTTTCGTCGTCTGCGTGCTCAAAGGTGAACTTCACCGGCCGACTGGGGACTACCGTGGAGATGGCGTGTTTGTAGATCATCTGACTGACGGAATTCTTCAGCAGCACCACAAACTGATCGAACGATTCGATCTGACCTTGAAGTTTGATTCCATTTACCAGAAATATCGACACAGGGACACGTTCCTTGCGCAACACGTTCAAGTAAGGGTCTTGTAGCGCCTGCCCTCTCTGCTGACTCATGACAGTTCTCCTGTTCTTCTGCTCGGTGTCGATGTCGGCACCACAATGTAAACCCGGGATACTCACCGGGCATCGGGTTTCAATCTACAGCTTATCTATGTGGACTCGCGCAGCCAAATAATCAAGTACCGACCGCAACAAGACGGGATCATGGGCATCCAGCCTATGGTGCTCCCTGTCGGCGCGCAGCCAAGTCAATTGCCGCTTGGCCAGCTGCCGCGTGGCGATAATACCCTTTTCGACCATTTCTTGATAGCTGAGTGCCCCGGTGAGATAAGCGATCACCTGTCGATAGCCCACGGTGCGCATGGAGGGCAGATCCGGGGTCAGATCCGGCCGCTGCATCAGCCTTTCCACCTCCGCCACCAGGCCGGCATCGAGCATGGCCTGGTAGCGCTGGGCGATCTGTTGGTGCAGGACCTGCCGCTCCGCCGGGTAAATCGCCAATTTGATAAAACGATAGGTTGGCGGGGTCGCCGCGACGGAGGTCGCCTCACCCACGGCCCGCCCTGTCAGCGCAACCACTTCCAAGGCACGCTGGATACGCTGGGCGTCCGCGGGCTTGATGCGCGCTGCACTGGCCGGGTCCAGCTGCGCCAGCCGCGCGTGCAGCGCCGGCCAACCCGCCTGTTCCGCCTCCCGGCTCAGGCGCGCGCGGATCGCCGGGTCGGCGGAGGGCAGCGCCGATAAACCCTGCTCCAGGGCGCGGAAATAAAACATAGTGCCGCCCACCAACAAGGGCAGACGGCCCGCCGCGTGAATAGCCCCGATTTCACGCCGGGCATCCACGCAGAATTCCGCCGCCGAATACGGTTGCGCCGGATCGCGGATATCGATCAGCCGATGGGGTACGCGCGCCAGCTCCGCCGCGCTGGGCTTGGCGGTGCCTATATCCATGCCACGATAAACCTGGGAGGCATCCACGCTGATAATGTCCACCGGCAACCGCGCATGCAGCGCCACGGCCAGGGCGGTCTTACCGGACGCGGTCGGCCCCATCAGACAAAGAACCGGCGGAAGGTTCATAGCCATAGGCCGATCCTATCCGCCGGCGGATACCCCTGTCGCCCATGGGCCAGGAAGGTCTTGGCGGAAGCGGCTGGCCCCCCTGGACAGAAAGCGGGTGGGGAATTCATTCTCATGGGCGGATTATGCCACCGACACCCTCTGACTCAACCAGTATGCCGATGGAGGCGGCTGACAATGTGGTGGTCTATGCTTAGCCTTACCGGCAATCCTGATCCCAAGCGGTAACCCTAAACATCGCCCTATCGAGGAATTCTTGTGCAAACGCTTATTGACCAATTCGTCGCCAGCATGCTTGATGACATCAAGTCGAACCGCTTGAAATTGCCCATCCTCCCGGAGGTGGCCATCAGGGTGCGGGACGCGGTGAGCAGTGAAGATTCGTCCGCGGGAAAAGTCGCCAAAATAGTCGGCAGCGACGCGGCCCTCGCCTCGCGTCTGCTGCAGGTGGCCAACAGCCCCTTGTTCCGCGGCGCGGCCAAGATCGAGAGCGTGCAGCACGCCATCGCCCGGCTGGGCGTGCCGCAGGTGCGCAACCTGGTGACCAGCCTTATTATGAAACAGTTGTATCAAACCAAATCCAGCATACTCAAAAAACGCATGACGCAGCTCTGGGAACACAGCACCGAGGTGGCCGCCATCAGTAACATACTGGCGCGCAAGTTCACCAAGCTCAAGGCGGACGAGGCCATGCTCGCTGGGCTCATCCACGATA
>JANNJF010000104.1:0-3107 GCA_031405715.1 Gammaproteobacteria bacterium
GGCGGCGCGCGCCGCCTTCGTCATGGATTTCGTCGAGCGTCTGCCGGATGGCCTCAACACCATGGTGGGCGAACGTGGTGTGCGTCTGTCCGGCGGCCAGCGCCAGCGCATCGCCATCGCGCGCGCCTTGTACAAGAATGCGCCGATATTGATCCTGGACGAGGCCACGTCGTCCCTCGATGCCGAGTCTGAACGCTACGTGCAGGCGGCGATGCAGAAACTCATGGAGAATCGCACCACCCTGGTGATCGCCCATCGCTTGTCCACCATCGAGAACGCCCATCGTATCGTGGTGCTCGACCGTGGGCGCGTGGTGGAGACCGGCACCCATCAGGACCTGCTGGCACGTAACGGCGTGTATGCGCGGCTTTATCGCATCCAGTTCAGCGAGCCGGGCGCCTAAGCCGGCCGCCGCCCATCCGGCACAGATGGAGGAACGATCGCGTGCGTGACCCGGGAATTCACTGGCAACAAAAAACAGGGTTGAGCACGGCGTTGCTGCCTTTGAGCTGGCTCTACTGTCTGCTGGTCGGGATGCGCCGCCTGGCGTATCGCTTAGGGGTGTTGCGTACACAGCGCCTGTCCGTGCCAGTCATTGTGGTCGGCAATATTACCGTCGGCGGCACCGGCAAGACGCCCCTGGTGATCTGGCTGGCGGAGCTGCTGCGCCAACAGGGCTGGCACCCGGGCATCATCACCCGCGGCTACGGCGGCAACGCGCGCACCTGGCCGCTGCAGGTGTTGCCCGATTCCGACCCGCGCCGGGTCGGGGATGAACCGGTGCTGTTGGCGCGTCACGCCGGTTGTCCGGTGGTGGCCGGGCCCGACCGGGTGGCGGACGCCGATATGCTGGTGCTCGAACACACCTGTAATGTCATCATCAGCGATGACGGACTGCAGCACTACCGCCTGGGGCGCGATATCGAAATTGCGCTGGTCGACGCCGAACGTCGTTTCGGTAACGGCCGTTGTCTGCCCGCGGGGCCATTACGCGAGCCACTGAAGCGTTTGCGTGCGGTGCAGGCGCGTGTGGCCAACGGTGTGCCGCAGGACGGCGAAATCGGCATGCAACTCGAAACGCAGGCCTTACACCATCTGCAAAGCGGCAAAAGCGTGTCGCTCAACGAGTTTGGCACCGGCGACCCGATACACGCGGTGGCAGGCATCGGCCACCCGGCGCGTTTTTTTCAGCATCTGCGTAGCCTGGGGTTTGTGGTGATAGAACATGCCTTTGCCGATCATCACCCCTATCGCCCGGCGGACGTCGATTTTCCGCAACACACTCGGGTCGTCATGACGGAGAAAGATGCGGTAAAATGCCAGGCCTTCGCCCGTGCCAACCATTGGTATCTGACGGTGAAGGCCAAACCGGAGCCGCCACTGGCGTCTCTAATACTGAAACTCCTGAAGGGGAAGAAACGTGGACAAAAAATTGCTTGATATCCTGGTCTGTCCCATCTGCAAGGGCCCGCTGCGCTACGACAAGGCCAAGGCCGAACTGGTGTGCAAGGCCGACCGGCTCGCCTATCCCATCCGCGATGACATTCCGGTGATGCTGGAAGACGAGGCCCGCCCGTTGCAAGAGGAAGAACTGGCGTGAGTCCTGTGATCCCCGACACACCGGTGCGGACGCCCGCAACATGATCGTCGTCATCCCCGCACGCCATGCCTCCACCCGGCTGCCGGGAAAACCGCTGTTGGATATCGCCGGCAAGCCCATGATCCAGCATGTCTACGAGCGCGCACGGCAGAGCGGGGCGGAACGCGTGGTGGTGGCGACGGATGACGAACGCATCCGCGCCGCCGTTGCGGCCTTCGACGGCGAGGTGTGCATGACCGGTGGACACCACCCGTCGGGCACCGATCGCATCGCCGAGGCGATCACGCTGCTGGGATTGGCGCCCGACGAGATCGTCGTCAACCTGCAGGGCGACGAGCCGCTGATGCCCACCGACTTGATCGCCCAGGTGGCCGCCGCACTGGCGGCGCAACCCCGCGCCGTCATGGCCAGCGCCTGCCATCCCATTACTGACCGGCAAACATTGCTCAACCCCAATGTGGTGAAGGTGGTGTTGGATGCCGAGGGTTTTGCCCTGTATTTCAGTCGCGCCCCCATACCCTGGCCGCGGGATGCCATGGCCCAGGGCGGCGAGTTCCCGGTGCAGGCCCTGCACCATATCGGCCTGTACGCCTACCGCGCCGGCTTCGTCAGCCGCTACGCCGGCTGGCCGCCGTGTCCGTTGGAGAAAATCGAGGCGCTGGAGCAGTTGCGTGTATTGTGGCACGGTGAAAAAATCGTCATGCACGAAGCGCGCACAAAACCGGAGGCCGGCGTGGATACGGTGGAGGATCTGGAGCGGGTGCGCCGGCATCTGGCCCGCGGACACTGAGCGCATCTAAGGGGCCCTGAACAAGTCCCCTCTCCCCCGTGCATTTCGGGGGAGAGGGTTAGGGTGAGGGGAATATTTATAGTCTCGTAGTCTCGTAGGTCGGGTTCCCCCATGCGGGGACAAAAGCGCAGCGTAACCCGACATCTTTTCGTGGACAGGGCGGAGCAGCGTCGACGCTTCCGCCACGTAGGCTGGGTTTTGTTGGGTTACGCCCTTCGGGCTAACCCAACCTACAAAAGGAGCCCCGTGGCCCACCTATGCAGAGCCTCGGTGGCGCTACTTTGATGGGAAAAGAAAATGGTTAGAGTGCTATTCGTTTGCCTCGGAAATATCTGCCGCTCGCCGACCGCCGAGGGTGTATTTCGCCAGGTCGTTGAGCGTGCATCCCTCAGCGGCTACATCGTGATCGATTCCGCCGGCACCCACGCCTACCACATCGGCGAACCCCCGGATCGGCGCGCCCAGGCCGCCGCCGCGCGTCGCGGCGTCGATCTGAGCGGGCTGCGTGGCCGTCAGGCCGTGCGTCGCGACATCGAGGAATTCGATTACATCCTGGCCATGGACCGGGAAAATCTGCACAACCTGCAGGCGATTTGCCCTGCCGGTATGGAGACCAAGCTACGCCTGTTTCTCGAATTCGCCGAGGATCGCGTGGAGGAGGAAGTGCTTATCTTTGTTCGCATCGCGCTTATTCGCCGCCTGACCGTTGAAAACACC
>JANNJF010000105.1:0-30913 GCA_031405715.1 Gammaproteobacteria bacterium
ATCGGCGAGGCCACGGCGGAAAAAGTCAAAACCGAGATCGGCACCGCCTGGCACGACAGCGAGGTACGGCAGATGGAGATCAAGGGCCGGCACATCGCCGATGGCGTGCCGCGCAGCATGGTCATCACCAGCAAGGAAGTACATACCGCCCTGGCGGAATCCCTCGCCGGCATCGTCAGCGCCATCCGCACCGCGCTGGAACAGACCCCGCCGGAACTCGGCGCGGACATCGCCGACAAGGGCCTGGTGGTCACCGGCGGCGGCGCGCTACTGCGCGACATGGACCGCATGCTGCGCGAAGAGACCGGCCTGCCCATCATCATCACCGAAGACCCGCTCACCTGCGTGGTGCGTGGCTGCGGACGGGCGCTGGAGGAGACGGAATCACTGAGTGACGTATTTGTCCACGAATAAGCCCGACTGCAAACCAGCATGCTGAATTCCCCGGGCGGATCCCTTCATCTCCCCTCGATACTGACGCGTTTCGTGGTGTTCGGCCTGCTGTCCGTGGCGCTCATGATGCTGGATCATCGCGGACAGCATCTGGAGAAAATCCGCGCGGGCTTAAGCGTCGTGTTCTATCCGCTACAGGTAGTGGCGGCCCTGCCGGCGCGCACCGGTGCGGCCATCATGGACTTCATCGGCGGCGATCGGGCGTTGCGTGAAAAATACCAACGCCTGAACGACGAACGTCCGCTCCTGCTGGCGAAGCTGGAGAAATTCGAGGCCCTGGAGACGGAAAACAATCACCTGCGCTCGCTGCTCGGTTCCGCCGAGCGCATCGCCGAGCGCGCCATGGTCGCCGAACTGATCGAGGTCAGCCAGGAGCCGTTCACGCGCAAGATCGTGCTCGCCAAGGGCAACAGCGACAAACTTTACGTCGGCCAACCCATCATCGACGCCTATGGCATCATGGGCCAGATCACCCAGGTCGGTATCCTGCAGAGCCAGGCCACCCTGATCACCGATCCGGATCATGCGATCCCGGTACAGGTCAGCCGCAATGGCCTGCGCGCCATCGTCTTCGGCACCGGCGCGCGCGATGGGCTGGCGGTGCGCTACCTCACCTCCTCCGCCGACATACAGGAAGGCGACAACCTCATCAGCTCCGGCATGGGCGGTTCATTCCCCTTCGGCTATCCGGTGGCGGTGGTCAGCCGCATCGTCAACGACCCGAATGAATCGTTCCTCGACATCAGCGCCCGCCCGGTGGCCCACCTGGGGCACAACAAAGAAGTGCTGCTGATCTGGCCGACACGCACCACCCCAGGCAGCCCCGCGCCCAAAGCGGACGCCAAGGCGGGCGGCGCGAAAAACGCCCGGCAACCGCAGTGATGCACCCACACCCGGCACGCCCGACATGAACAATCTCACCCGCAGCCGTCTCGTGATCGCCAGCACGTTTCTGGTCGCCATCATCCTGTCGATCCTGCCGGGTCCCGCGTGGGCCGAGCAGTTCCGCCCCAACTGGGTCGCACTGGTGCTGATCTACTGGTGCATGGCCACCCCGCAGCGCGTCGGTGTGGGCACCGGTTGGATCATCGGCCTGATCATGGACGTGCTCTACGGATCGCTGCTCGGACAACAGGCGCTGGCCAAAACCGTGCTGGCGTTTCTCACCCTGAAGCTGCACCTGCAGTTGCGCATGTTTCCGCGCTGGCAGCAGGCGGTGAGCGTACTGGTGCTGATCGCCACCAACCACCTGCTGATCCTCTGGATCAAGAGCCTGGTGGGCCAGTCGCCGGCCAGCTGGACCTACTGGACCCCGAGCATCGTCAGCATGCTCATCTGGCCGTGGCTGTTCGTGATCCTGCGCGATGTACGGCGTCGCTGGCATGTAAGCTGAGTCATGTCCGGCATTCAGATCAAGGATTACCTGCGCGAAACACGTTTGTTCAACGCCCGCATCTCGGTCATCGCCGTGATTGTCGGCCTGCTGGTGCTGATGCTGTTCCTGCGCCTCGCCTACCTGCAGCTGGTCAACTACCGTTACTATGCCACTCTGTCCCAGGACAACCGCATCAATCCGGTACCGATCCCGCCGGTGCGCGGCCTGCTGCTGGATCGCAACGGCGTGATCCTGGCGCAGAACTACCCGGTCATGACCCTGGAAATCATCCCCGACCAGGTGAAGGACATGGAGGCGCTGCTGCAGGAGCTCAGCCGCTTGGTAACGTTGAACGAAAAAGACATCAAGCTGTTCCGCAAACAGATACGCGAGCGCCCGCGCTTCGAGAGCCTGGCCCTGCGCACCCATCTCACCGACGAGGAGGCGGCGCGCTTTGCCGTCAACCGCTACCGCCTGAACGGCGCCGAACTGCGCGCGCGCCTGCAGCGGCATTATCCCCAGGGCGGTCTCGGGGTGCATGCCCTGGGTTATGTCGGGCGCATCAACGAGGACGAAGCGGAGGCCATCGACAAAACCGCCTACCGCGGCACCCAGCACATCGGCAAGCTCGGAGTCGAAGCCAAGTACGAGGACAGCCTGCTCGGCAAGGTCGGCTTCGAGAAAATCGAGACCGATGCCCATGGTCGCGCCATCCGTACACTCGAGCGCATTGCGCCGGAGGCCGGACTCAATCTGCGCCTCAGCCTGGATGCGCGCATGCAGCAACTGGCGGAACAACTGCTCGGCAACTACAAGGGCGCGGTGATCGCCCTGGATCCCAAGACCGGCGCGGTCCTGACATTCGCCAGCACGCCGACCTACGACCCCAATCCGTTCGTCAACGGCATCGATACCGATTCCTACCAGGCGCTGCGCGACAACCCCAACAAACCGCTGGTCAACCGCGCGCTCAACGGCAAGTACTCTCCGGGCTCGACCATCAAGGCGTTTCTCGGCTTGGCGGCGCTGGAATTCAAGCAGACCAGCCCCACCGTCTGTCCCGGATGGTATAGCCTGCCGGGCGACAGCCACCGCTTCCGCTGCTGGAAGAAGGCCGGGCATGGCCATGTCGACCTGCACACCGCCGTGGTGCAATCCTGCGACGTATTCTTTTATCGGCTCGCCGTGGCCCTCGGACCAGATCGTGTAAAAGCGTTTCTCGCTAACTTCGGATTCGGCGCCAGGACCGGCATCGACCTGCTCGGCGAATCCGAGGGGCTGCTGCCATCGCCCGAGTGGAAAAAGAGCCGCGGGCAACCCTGGTACCCGGGCGAGACTGTCATCATGGGCATCGGTCAAGGTCAGATCCTGGTGACTCCGCTGCAGTTGGCCACGGCCATGGGCAGCCTCGCCAACCACGGTATCGGCATGCAACCACATCTATTGCAGGCGATCGAGGACCCCAAGACACGCAGCGTGACACCGTTCAACCCGGCCACCGGCTACACACTCAAGCTGCTCAACCCACTGCACCTTGCGACCACCATCAAGAATCTGACCGACGTGGTGCATGGCGAAGGTGGCACCGCCCGCGGCATCGGCTGGAATGCACCCTACAAGATCGCCGGCAAGACCGGTACCGCGCAGGTGAAGGGCATAGCCCAGGGCGAAAGCTACAACGAGAAGACCACGGCGGAACACCTGCGCGATCATGCGCTGTTCATCGCCTTCGCCCCGGTGGAGGACCCGCGCATCGCCATCGCGGTGATAGTGGAAAATGGCGGTCACGGCGGCTCCACCGCCGCGCCCATTGCGCGCAAACTCATGGACCTCTACCTGCTGGGTGCGGACCAGTCCGGCAAACCGGCAGTCACGCCGGCGGTCGCACCCAACGTCGCACCGGAGGACGAGGCGGACTGATGGCATGCGGTCAACAAGGCCGATGGCGGCTTTGCTCCAGCCTGCTTCTGCTCTACGCTTAGGCTATGAAAATTCTCGAACGCTGGCATATCGATCGACCGTTGTTTTACGCCCTGCTGATCATCGGCCTGATCAGCATCATTGTGCTGTACAGCGCCAGCGCCAAAGACACGATGGTACTGATACGCCACGCGCTGCGTCTGGCGCTCGGCTTCGGCATACTGTTCGTGATGGCCCAGATTCGCCCGGAAACCCTGGCGCGCTGGACGCCCCACCTGTTTGTCGTGGGTGCTGTGCTGCTGGTGGCGGTGCTGGTGGCCGGCACCACGGTCAAGGGCGCACAGCGCTGGCTGAATCTGGGCTTCGCCACATTCCAGCCGTCGGAGGTCATGAAGCTCGCCATGCCGATGATGCTGGCGTGGCATTTTTCCCGCTACCCCAGCCCGCCGAAACTGCGTTACGTCGCCATCGGCGGCGTAATCGCGCTGCTACCGGTGCTGCTCATCGCCAAACAACCGGATCTCGGCACGGCGCTGTTGATTCTGGGCTCGGGGCTGACGGTCTTGTTTCTGGCGGGCATCAGCTGGCGCATCGTCGGCGCGGTGCTGGGCCTGGCGGCGCTCGCGGTACCGCTGTTGTGGTCGCACATGCACGACTATCAGCGGCAACGCATCATGACCCTGCTCGATCCGTCCTCCGATCCCCTGGGCACCGGCTACCACACCATCCAGGCGATGATCGCCGTGGGCTCGGGCGGCTTCTTCGGCAAGGGTTGGCTCAACAGCAGCCAGGCACACCTCGACTACCTGCCGGAGAGCAAGACCGACTTCATCTTTGCGGTGTTTGCCGAGGAGTTCGGGCTGATCGGCATCCTGCTGCTGCTCGGCACCTATCTGTTCATCGTTGCGCGCGGCCTGCTGATCGCGTTTTACGCCCAGGAAACCTACAACCGCCTGCTGGCCGGCGGACTCACGCTGATCTTCTTCTTCTATTTCTTCGTCAACATCGGCATGGTCACCGGTATCCTGCCGGTGGTGGGCGTGCCTCTGCCACTCATCAGTTACGGCGGCACCGCTACGGTGACGCTGATGGCGGCGTTTGGCATGCTCATGAGCATCCACACCCACCGCAAGATCGTGGCACACTGATGCCGCACACCACGACCGCGCCCATCGCCGGTAAATCCGCTCAGCGCTGCGCCCTGGCGTTGCTCTGGCTTATGACTCTCGCCGTCGGCACAACCCACGCCGTGGAGCGTTCGCAGTATCCGGAACTCGGGGATTTCATCCAGTACATGGTGGCCAAACACGACATGCGCGCCGCCGACCTGAGTGCGCTGTTCGCCCAGGTGGAGATCAAGCCCGATATCATTACTGCCATGGAACGGCCGAAGGAAGCGCTGCCGTGGTATGAGTACCGCAAGCTGTTCGTGACCGACGAAAGGGTGCGCCTTGGCATTAAGTTCTGGAAGGCCAATGATATAGCCCTGGCGCGCGCCGCCAGCAAGTACGGCGTCGATCCGGCGATCATCGTCGCCATTATCGGTGTCGAGACACGTTATGGGAAGAACGTCGGTGGCTACCGCGTGCTGGATGCGCTCACCACGCTCACGTTAAAGTCCGCGGACCGCGCGGACTTCTTCCGCGGCGAGCTGGAGGAGTTTCTGCTGCTGGCGCAGGAGCTGGAGGTCGATCCGCTGAGCATCAAGGGCTCGTATGCCGGTGCCATGGGCGTGCCCCAGTTCATACCGAGCAGCTACCGGCGCTATGCCGTGGATTTCGACGGCGACCATAAGCGCAATCTTCTCACCAGCACCGCGGATGCCATCGGCAGCGTCGCCAACTATTTCAAGGCGCACGGCTGGCTGAAGAGCGAAGCCGTGACCGATGATGTCCAGATCGAAGGCAGTCTGTACAGCTGGCTGGAAAGCACCGGCAACGAACCGACCCTCAGCGTTTCGCAGCTGAAGAAATACGGCATCATCCCGATCGAGGGCATAGATCTGAAACAGCTGGCTATGCTCATCACCCTGGAGGGCGAAAGCGGACCGATGCATCGCCTCGGTTATAATAACTTTTACGTCATTACACGCTACAATCGCAGCAAGCGTTACGCCATGGCCGTATACGAACTCAGCCGCCAGCTGCACCAACTGTATTATGAGACATCACCGTGATCACTATCCGATTGGCCTACACCGCACACCGTACCCTGCCCCTGCTGTTGCTCGCCCTGCTGCAGACGGCGTGCAGCAGCGCACCGAGCAACCGCGGCGGCTACTATCTGGACGACGGCCCGCACAGTCGGCCGCAGGTGGACGTTTCCGCCATTCCCGATGCGTCGCCGCGCAACGATCCACGCAGTGCCAGTGGCAATAAACCCTACACTGTCTTCGGCAAGATGTATTATCCCCTCAAGGATGCCAACGGTTACCGCGAGCGTGGCATCTCCTCCTGGTATGGGAAAAAATTCCACGGCAAAAGGACCTCGAGCGGCGAGGCTTATGATATGTACAGCATGACCGCCGCGCACAAGACCCTGCCGCTGCCGAGCTACGTGCGCGTGCGCAACCTGAACAACGGCCGCAGCGTCACGGTACGCGTCAACGACCGCGGGCCGTTTCTGGACAACCGCCTGATCGATCTGTCCTATGCCGCCGCCTCGCGCCTCGGCATCGTCGGTAGCGGTACCGGCATCGTCGAGGTCGTGGGTATCAGCCCGGACGAACCGGCATCCAGCGTTATGACGGCGCAAGCACCCGTCGCGGCGCCGTCCCCTGCGGATAACGCAGTACCGCCACGCCTGTACCTGCAGGTCGGCGCCTTCGCCAGCCGCGACAACGCCGAGAGCCTGCGAGTACAACTGGAACGTGCAGAGTTCAAGCCGGTGCAGGTACAGGTCGCGTCTCAAGACCAGACCACCCTATACCGCGTACGCATTGGACCGCTGGCCAGTGTGGATGCGAGCGACAATCTGGCCCAGCGCATCGTCGGCTATGGCATACACAACGCCTTTGTGACGGTGGAGTAAGGCTGACGCAGGCCATGTCGCGCTATTTTTCCTACCTGTACATCTTCCTGCTGCTGTTTTCATCCGTGGCCACGGCGGCGGAACCAACCCCACCCCAGATCGCGGCCAAGTCCTGGCTGCTGGTGGATTACCATAGCGGAAAAGTACTGGCGGAACACAAAGCCGACGAGCGCCGCGAACCCGCCAGCCTGACCAAGCTCATGACGGCCTACGTGTTGTTCAAGCAATTGCGCGCGGGAAGATTCAGCCTGGACGACAAACTGCCGGTGAGTGCCAAGGCCTGGGGCATGCCCGGTGCGCGCATGTACATCCGCTTGAACGACAAGGTCAAGGCGGAAGATCTGATCAAGGGCATGATCGTGCAATCCGGCAATGACGCGACCATGGCATTAGTGGAATACGTGGCCGGCAGCGAAGAACAGTTTGTGGCTTTGATGAACACCGAGGCCGCGGCCCTCGGCATGGATGCCACACATTTTGCCAACGCCACCGGGCTGATCCAGGCGGAACATTACTCCAGCGCGCGCGATCTCAACCGCCTGGGCATCGCCCTGCTGCGGGAATTCCCCGACTATTATCAACGCTGGTATGGGTTGAAGGAATTCAGTTACGCCGGCCTCACCCAGTACAACCGCAACACCCTGCTGTGGCGCGTCGCCGGCGCGGACGGCGTCAAGAGCGGGCACACACGCAGCGCCGGCTTCTGTCTGGTGGCCTCGGCGAAGCGGGACAATATGCGCCTGGTGGCGACCCTGCTGGGGTCGGCGGATGAGAAGGCGCGGGCCGAGGCCGGTCTGACCCTGCTGGAATTCGGTTTTCGCGCGTATGAGACGCGTCTGGTATACCAATCCCTCGCGCCGTCGGTGCATATACGCGTGTGGATGGGCGACATCGAGATGCTACCTGCGGGTATCGGCCAGGATCTCTACCTGACCCTGCCGCGCGGCAGCTTCGGTAAGCTGAAGGCCAATATCGTCATCGCCCAACCGCCCACGGCCCCGATCAACTCCGGTGACACCATCGGCCAGGTGCATCTCACCCTCGATCAGGCTCCCCTCGGCGACTACCCGTTGCTGGCCCTACGCGATGTGCAACAAGGCACCCTGGTGCAGCGTCTCCTGGACCAGGTGCACCTGTGGCTGCAATAGCGATCCATGTGTCCCCGTACTGCACCAATTATAAGTTGGGGAACCTCTGAACAAGTGGCACAACCCATCTGGCTTTCGTTCCCTCACCTGTGGGTAGTGCCTCCCCGAAGGGGCCCGAAGTGCGCGGGGGAGAACAAGGGGGCTTGTTCAGAGCCTCTCTTTCAGAGCCTCTCTTAGGGAGTGCGGCGGCTGACCGCTCCTTTGGCCAGTCGGAGCGCACCCCCCATATTTCGAGAATGGGGATACCAGCCTCTACGAAAAAGGCTTTATGCTTTCTTGCGCCGTGCGATACCGATCAACCCCAACAACCCCGAGCCGAGCAACCACGCGGCCGCCGGTAACGGCACCACCGTTGGCTGATACGAGGTCAGCACCGTGCTGGCGCCCTTTGTTCCAAGCGCCGGCAGGCCGGTCAGATACGCCGAACCTTCGGCGCTGAACTGAGTGGCGTTGGTCTTGATGAAGAAAAAGCGACTATCCTCGCCGGGATCGATGGCCGCCGGGGAAAAGCCGAATTGCATTTCCGTGCCGCTGGGGTTGCGGAACCCAAACGACGGGCCATCCACACCCAGCCCGTCGCTGCGCCAGTCCACGTCCGTGGTCCACGATCCAAAGTCGTTGCGCCCTGCGAGGATAATGGCGCCGTTGGAAGTGGCGTCGTTGATGATGCGGAAATAAAAGTCGAGCGTGCCGTCGAGGGTGCTACGCACCACCCGGTCCTGGAGCGTGCCAGTGATCAAAAGCCCGCCGCCGATGTCGATGCTGAAGGGCCGCAGCGTGTCCGCGATAATCGGCCCCGCGAGTTCGGGTCGCGCCGCCGCCGTGGTACCGGACAGAAAGGAAAAGTCGCCCGGCACGAGCGATACCGCACGAGCGGGCGGAGTGAAAGCAGCCGCCATCAGCGCGGCCTGGCATAGGAATATGGCAAAAACATGTATGGTCTTTTTCATAATGAATCCTCCTGGTTGTCCTTGCTAGTTCACGATGTCTCAAACAGCCGCGGAATCACGCCATGTCTTGCGCCGCGCGATGCCGATCAGACCCAACAGCCCCGAACCGAACAGCCACACCGCCGCAGGGACAGGCACTACATAGTTCAGATTATCGAACATGCCATACACAGGATGTCCCGAGCTGCTAAACGATGAAAATGCCACGAATTTGATATCCGCCGTGGGCCGGTTGAAAATCAAGGTTTCCCAGGTTTCACCGTACACGGACGCCGTATAATCCGCTTCCCCCAGAAAAGTCCCTGATGCATTAAACGCCTGCAGGAAAGGTTTATTGGTGGTCCCACCCACGTACTCGGGCGGCAGAACTGCCTTGGCATCAATACTGACGGAGGCAACGGGTGCGGCGAAGCTCGCCTTAAAATATCCAAAACGTTCATCCACTAGAGTGCCGCCAGTCGCACCGAGTCCAATCACGTTCGGCGCGGAATTAGCCAGGACAGACGTGACGGCGTACGCGTTCCCGGTGCACAGGTTCGTGACTGTTCCGTTGAAACATCCCAATGTCACGCCTACACCGGTATATTGGGTATTGATGTTGGTCCCGCTGGCCACATCATCAAAGTTGATGAGAACAGCATGGGCGGCGGGGGTAAACATAATGACGCTCAGCATGGCAATGCCTTGGCCAGTGGCAAATATTTTTCTTTTGCCTGCGGCAATGATGCCTTGAGACAGATTGTGGGATCTTTTCACGATACGCTCCTTAGTATGTTGGTCTTTGGAAAGGTTTACTTTGTTGCTCCGCCTCGACGCCGCGCGATACCGATCAGCCCGAGCAACCCCGAACCGAACAGCCACGCGGCGGCAGGCAATGGCACCGCACGCACCAGAAACACTTCCTCGCCCGTGGCGTTGACGGGGGCGAACCCCGAGAGGCGGAAATCCACTTCCGGCGGCGAGACGTTGAAGCGCTCGCCGATGGTGAACGCCAGGTGTTGGATATTGTCGGTATACAGATCGGAAACCAGGCCGCGCGCGTATACGTGCGTCGTCGAGGTGTTGACACAGGTAAACAACGGGCAGAACCAGTCACGCAACTGCGCGGCCATGCTCAGCTGCGCAATATCGGTCGCGCCCTGCGTGAGGGACAGCGACCCGCCGAGCGACAGCATCTGGGCACTGGAGGCGATCGTCCACCCCGCGAAGTCGCCACCCGCGCCGAGTTCGGTTTCAATGCCGGCGTAACCGTAGCCCATGGTCTTGTCGAGCCGCAGGTAATCCAGATTGGCGTCCGAGTCGCGCAATATGCCGCTTGTACCGAACAGGGCATCGTTGGCCACCACGACGGCGGCCGAGGCGCCGGTGTTCGCGAACGCCATTAACACCGACACGGCCAGTACCTTCCCGATGATTCTTGATGTCATGATATTTCCTCCTTGGTCGTTGAGAATAATGCGAATCCGCTTGCTGATCGCAGCACGCGGCTGTTCGCCCTCAGGCCGCGGAACGCGGCATGTCCCGCGTTCCGCTTGAAACCCGCCTGAGAGACAAAAGTGTCCGTGCCGGCCAGGGGGATGCCGGCGAGCACGCCGCCGTCCGCGCCCAAGGCATCACTCAAACCGGCATATGGATTGCCCGCGGCATCGGCGTTAAAGTTGATGCAAGCGGCAGGAGCGGCGCCCGGGGAGTACGTCAGGGCGGTATAGACAGTTAACAGAGTGTATCGGAGAGGTTTCGGTTCGTTCCTGAACATAGTAGCTCCCTGCATAACGAATATGACGAAAGGAAATTCAATGCCACGTTTCGTTCTTGTGCGTCATTCAAGCACAGCTGCGGGGAACAAACGCTGACGCGGATCAGTCGCGTCGCGAGAAAGACAGTGGCGTGGCTCGGGTGCGGTAGGTCAATCTGGCCTTCAATTTGCTTGTCAGGCCGCTCTCAATTGCGTTAGGTTGATCGTTCGTCGTGCCGGATAGAGTGATGAAGTTGCGACAGTGATGCGGTGCTCAGGACCAGCAAGGGCCTCGGCGCACAAGGGAAATGAAGCCCCACGCCGGCCCCAGGCGAAAACGGGTTTCCCGCCGGTTTTTGGGGTAAAATGCATTCCACCTAAACCGTGACATCGTCGGCCTAACCCTGACCCGCATCCCCCTATGAATATCCCCAAACGCGTTTATCTCAACGGCCGGTTCCTGCCCGCCGAATCCGCCAGCATCCCGGTGTTTGACCGCGGATTCATCTTCGGCGACGGGGTGTACGAAGTGATCCCGGTATACGGCCAGCGGCTGTTCCGTCTGCCGCACCACCTGCAGCGTCTGGACATGAGCCTTGCGGCCATCGGCCTCAAGCAACCCATGAGCCACCGTCAGTGGGCCGAGGTTCTCGAGCAGGTGGCGCGGGAAAACGACGCCGGCGATAACGGCGACCAGTCGGTCTACCTGCAGGTGACCCGCGGCGTGGCGGCACGCGATCACGCCTATCCCAAGGACACTACCCCCACGGTCTTCGCCTATGCCCAGGCGCTCACCTATCCGGACCCGGCGCAACTGCGCGCCGGCGTCACGGCCGTCACGACACCCGACCTGCGCTGGTCGCGCTGTGACATCAAGGCCATCGCGCTGCTGCCGAATGTCATGATGCGCCAATACGCCGTCGAGCGCGGGGCCGCCGAGGCCATCCTGATACGCGACGGCCACATGACGGAGGGTGCCGCCAGCAATATCTTTGTGGTCGAGGCCGGACGTCTGCTTACACCACCCAAGGGGCTGTACATCCTGCCCGGCATCACGCGTGATCTGGTGGTGGAGTTGGCGCTGGCCCACGGTATTGAGTGCGCGGAAGAAGACATCAGCGAACAGCGCCTGCTGGCGGCGGAGGAAGTGTGGATGACCAGCTCGACCAAAGAGATCATGCCCATCGTGCGCATCAACGACCAACCGGTGGGCGGCGGCCGACCCGGCCCGCTGCATGTGCGCATGCACGCCTTGTATCAGGACTACAAACAGGCGTTCCGCGCCGGCCTTGTGGACTGACACCATGTCCCTGCCCCACCAGCCCGGGCCGGACGTACCGCAACTGTCCTTCCCCTGCGCCTTCGACGTCAAGGCCATGGGCAGACACAGCCCGGATTTTGCGGCCAGGATGCGTGAGCTGGTGGGCCGCCACGTGCCCCCGCCTGAGCTGCACGCAGTCAGCACACGCATGAGCCGCCAAAACCAATATGTCTCCGTCACCCTGAGCATCACCGCCTCGAGCTACGATCAGCTCAACGCCATCTATCGGGATCTCGCGGCGTGCACGGATGTACTGTTTGCGCTCTGACGCCATGCCACTGCCCGCCACCACCGACGGCGTCATCCTCCACGACTTAGGGCTGGCGGACTATGCCGAGACGGTACAGGCCATGCGCGACTTCACCGACCGGCGTGATCACAACACCTTCGACGAAATCTGGCTGCTGCAGCACCCGCCGGTCTATACCCTCGGCCTGAACGCGAAACACGGCGACTTTGATAACCCCGCGGGCATACCCGTGATTCGCACCGACCGTGGCGGCGATATCACCTACCACGGCCCCGGCCAGCGGGTGGCCTACATCCTGATGGATCTGCGCCGGCGTGCCTGGGGGGTGAAGACCCTGGTCACGGCCCTGGAACAAACGGTGATCGATGTGCTGGATCACTATGGCCTTAAGGCCACGCGCCAACCCGGCGCCCCGGGGGTGTATGTGGACGGGCGCAAGATTGCCCAGCTCGGCCTGCGCGTGCGGCGCGGCGCCAGCTACCACGGCCTGTCCTTGAACGTGGCCATGGACCTCAGCCCCTTCGAGCGCATCCACCCCTGCGGTTACCAGGGCCTTGAGACCATCGACCTCGCGGGTCTGTTGCCGGACGCCAAAATCGCGCAGAATAGCGCTCAGGTGGATACCATCCTGGTGGACCACCTGCTGCTCAACCTGGGATACCATGCACAAACCGACTAACCCGAACACACCAATCATGGGTCCCGACGATACCAAACACGACGAGCTGGACGCCCCGGTTGCCCCGCCCAATCCTTTAAAGGGCGCGTCGAAAACCGCGCGCATACCGATAAAAATCGTACCGCGTGCCGAACGCCTGCCGAAACCGGCATGGCTGCGCGCGCGTTCGCCCAATACCCCGGAGGTGGCGCGGCTCAAACAGATCCTGCGGGACAACCATCTGCACACCGTATGCGAGGAGGCCGCCTGCCCCAACATCGGTGAATGTTTCGGCAATGGCACGGCCACCTTCATGATCATGGGCGCCATCTGCACCCGGCGCTGCCCGTTCTGCGACGTGGCCCACGGCCGGCCGAATCCGCTGGATGCGGACGAGCCGCACAATCTGGCGCGCACCATCCAGGCCATGGGTCTGCGTTTCGTCGTGGTCACCTCCGTGGACCGGGACGACTTGCGCGACGGCGGCGGCGGCCACTTCGCCGCCTGCATCCGCGCCATCCGCGAGCTCAATCCCTCCACCTCCATCGAGATCCTGGTGCCAGACTTCCGCGGGCGCATGGACACGGCCCTGGACGTCATGCACGCGACGCCACCGGATGTGTTCAACCACAACCTGGAAACCGTGCCGCGCCTGTATCGTGCCGCGCGCCCGGGGGCGGACTACGCCCATTCCCTCGCGCTGCTGCAGCAATTCAAGCAACGCCACCCGGATGTGCCCACCAAGTCCGGCCTCATGGTGGGACTGGGGGAGACCAATGAAGAGATCGAAGGCGTGATGCGCGACCTGCGCGCGCACGGCTGCGACCTGCTCACCATCGGCCAATACCTGCAGCCAAGCCGCGATCACCATCTGCAGGTAGAGCGCTATGTCACACCTGAGGAATTTGAACATTTTGCGCAGTACGGAAAATCACTGGGGTTTCGCAACGTGGCGAGCGGACCCCTGGTGCGCTCGTCCTATCACGCCGAACAACAATCACACGGGCTCTAAAAAAATATGGAATCCACTTCCTTGCTGCCCACACTGCTTGGCACCCTGCTGACCCCGCCGGGCATTATTATCATCATCACCCTGCTGGGTTTCTTTCTGCAGTTAAAACGCTCCTGGGCCGGCGCCGTCGTGCTCACCTTAAGCATCGCCCTGCTGATCGGATTCAGCCTGCCCATTACCGGCCATCAGCTGCTCGCCGCGCTGGAGACCTACGCACGTGCGGCGGAAACCGAGCCCGGCAAGGAAAGCAAATCCGCGGCGCAGGCGATTATCGTGCTGGGGGCGGGACGCATCGCGGACGCCCCCGAGTATCAAGGCGATACGGTCAATGCCCTGACCCTGGAAAGACTGCGTTACGCCGCGCTACTGCAGCGCAAAACCGGCCTGCCCATCATCGTCAGCGGCGGCTCCCCCTTTCAGGAGCGCATCTCCGAGGCCGAACTCATGAAGCGCGTGCTGGTCGAGGATTTCCATGCCGAGGTAAAGCTGCTGGAGGACAAATCACGCAACACCCTGGAAAACGCGCGCTACTGCCGCGACCTCCTGCAGGAAGCCGGCATACACCAGGCCTACCTGGTCACCCAGGCCTGGCATATGCGACGCGCCCTCTGGGCCTTCCAGTCCTACGGAGTTGATGTGATCCCGGCAGCCACCGGCTTCAGCACCCTGAACCGCGAAGACAGCAGCATCCTTGGTTACCTGCCCTCGGCCCTGGGCATGCGCATGAGTGGCCTCGCCATGCGCGAACGCGTCGGCTATTTCTGGTACACCTTCATTCACACGCAGCAAGCCATGCCACCGCTGCCTGTGACAACACCGCAGGCCACACCCACACCCGAGCCCACTCCCACGCCTGCGCCTACCCGGGGCAAATCCCGGAAATCTCCGGCGGCGGCACCGCCCGATGCCAACCGGACACCTCAACCTAAAAATGACGGTTAGCCGCAGATAAACGCGGAAAGATCAGTACGGGGCCCGTATCGGCCCGGTCATGCTATCTATAAGGTGAATAGGTTTAGTGGATTAAAACAATGCGTTTCGTCGGCGTTAATCCGCGGGCATTGGAGGTTAACTGTTTTTTTCAGGATCAACGGTGCGCGGCGCGCACCAGGTCCGGAGAAGGCTGGGTAGGCGGGGCATCTTCGGAAAAGGCCTGCTGAATATCCATGACGCCATCGATGCGCTTGAGCAGGGCATGGACACAGGCCGGATCAAAATGCTGTCCGCTCTCACGCCGCAACAGAGCAAAGGCATCGCCGAATTCCCAGGCCGGTTTGTAATGGCGCTTGTTGACCAGGGCGTCGAACACGTCCGCCACCGCCACTATGCGTCCCTCCAAGGGGATACTCTCACCCTTGATACGTTGCGGATATCCCTCGCCATTGAATTTCTCATGATGCGCATGGGCGATTTCAGCGCCCATCTTAAGAATCGGTGAGTCACTGTCCTTGAGCACATCGTAACCGATGCTGGCATGGGACTTCATCACTTCCCATTCATTGGCATCCAGCTTGCCGGGTTTGAGCAGGATCTTGTCGGGGATGCCGACCTTGCCGATATCATGCATCGGCGCCGCCAGCAGTATGCGGTCGCAGAATTCCGCATCGGAACCGAGCTCGCGCGCTATCAACTGGGAGATGGCCGCCATGCGATGCATATGGCTGCCGGTTTCTTCGTCGCGTACCTGACTCAGATGACACAGGCGCTGAATGATGGTTTCCTGTTCGCGCACCAGAATTTCGCGCGGCAGCGAGGCCATGTCACTGGCCAGCCAGGAGACATCCTGGCGGCGCGCCTGCAGGCTCGAGCGCAGCGCCAGGAGATTGCGGCAGCGAATCACCACCTCTTCCGGGTTGATCGGTTTGTTGAGGAATTCCGTGACACCGCTGGCCAGGGCGCTGCGGCGGACTTCGCCCGCGGTCATGCCGGTAATCATCACCACCGGGATGCCTTGGAAATTCGGCTGCCGGCGCGCGCGGAGCGTGAATTCGATACCGCTCATTTGCGGCATTTTAAAATCCACCAGGCAGAGATCGGGTTCGTGCAGGGCACACCAGGCGAGCGCCTCCCGCGGGCCGGTGAACCCCACACTCTCGACCCCGGGCAGGTGGCGTCGCAGGGTCTCCTGCATCAGCGTGACGTTTACTTCTTCGTCATCGAGTATCAGTATGGTTTGTGGCATTTTTCTTGGTTGCCCCTCGTGGTCACTGATATGTTTACAAGATCCATGCCAAACTCAACGGGGGATCAATTCCGATCGCACACTGACCTCTGCACCCCAGCAATACCTAATATCTCATTGTTTTATATAGAGTTTCACTTTTCCGTGGCACGCCATTCAGCCCACAGGGTTGGCAGGAAGGCCCAGGGGACACACCCTCCCCGCCCCTGGCCGGCTGCCGTATTTTGCGCAGCACGGCACATGCCTGCACCCGCATACCCTCTACGGGCGCAGAGGGTTGCCCAAAAAGACCCAGTAATGCGCCACCTACGCCTGAAAAGACCTTACGTTAACTGGCATGGGCATTGCATGCCTCAGCAGGACTAATTGTCCACAGGAACCCAGGACCATGCACGCCAGCACCAAACGGAATCCCTCCCTCAGTCAAGATATCCCGCACCATGGGACACTTAACCTAACGGACACCACAGCATGCGATGCGTTGACGACAGTGGCCCAGGCACTGGACACGCTGCGCAACGGGCAGGTGTTGCTGGTCACCGGCGATGTCCCCGGTATCGAAGGTGATCTATTTTCCTGGGCCAACCACAACAATAACCAGATCCTCGCCGTCAATCGGACACTGAAGGCGGGCCTTGGCTTTTACCTCCTCAAGGGCGACCCGTGGCCCGTGGATGTCACCCTGGATACCCAGACGGCACCGTGCCCGACACCGGTGGTAATGAGCGCGCGCACGCTGGCAAGCATGCGCTCGGGCCAATACCTGCGCCTTTCCACCGCCTGCCATGCAGCGGTGAGTGAGGTGGATGTGTGGCTGCGATGCACCCGCCACCGGCTGCTGGGCATTACGGAAGATGCGCGTGGTGTCTACCGGTTTTATATGCGCAAGACGTGATCGGCGCGTCACCCCAACGCAGCTTACAGAACAAGTTCCCTCTCCGTGCGGTTTTTGCCTCCCCGAAGGGGGCCCGCGCACTTCGGGGGAGAAGGTTAGGGTGTGGGGGATAATCAGCGATTTTTCCTCACCCTGTCCCCCTCCGTGCGGGTTGTGCCTCCCCGAAGGGGGCAAAGGGGAGAGGGAACGTAGCGTGACAGCTTCTGCTACTTGTTCAGAGGCTCCCTAGGTGTAGAGATCGAACTACCGCTTGTGCTGGTCGTGCATTTACTACGTCGTCGATTCATTCTTCAGCACTAATATGGACAACGGCGGCAGCGTCAACACCAACGAATGATGCTGGCCGTGCGCCGCTACCGGCATAGCCTGCGCCCCGCCGGAATTGCCCTGGCCACTACCGCCGTATTCCCGCGCATCGCTGTTCAGCAACTCGCGCCAATAGCCACCACTGGGCACACCAACACGGTACTGCATGCGTGGTACAGGCGTGAAGTTGCAGACCAGCAGCACCTGGTCGTGCGGGTCTTTGGCCTTGCGCAGGAAACTGATGACACTGTCCTCCCAATCCTGGGCGTCGATCCACTGAAAGCCAGGCTGATCGAAATCAATCTCGTACAGCGCCGGTTGCCGCCGGTATAACTGGTTAAGATCCCGCACCCAATGCTGCAGTCCATGGTGCGGCGCTTCCTTCAGCAGATGCCAATCCAGGCTACGCTCGTGGTACCACTCGTTGCGCTGCCCGAACTCAGCGCCCATGAACAGGAGTTTCTTGCCGGGATGCGCATACATGTAGCCGAACAACAGACGCAGGTTGGCGAACCGCTGCCAGTCATCCCCTGGCATGCGGCTGAGCAGCGAACCCTTGCCGTGCACCACTTCGTCGTGGGACAACGGCAGGACGAAATTTTCGGTAAACGCATACCACAGGCTGAAGGTCAGTTCGTTGTGGTGATACTTGCGATGGATTGCATCGTGCGCCATGTAGCTGAGGTTGTCGTGCATCCAGCCCATGTTCCACTTGTAGCCGAAACCGAGGCCGCCCACCGTGGTCGGCCGTGACACCATGGGCCAGGCGGTGGATTCCTCGGCGGTGGTCTGCACGTCCGGATGCGCACCATACACCGCCTCATTCAAGCTGCGCAGAAAATGGATCGCCGCGATATTCTCCTTGCCGCCATATTCATTCGGTATCCATTCACCCGGCTGGCGCGCATAATCGAGATACAACATGGAGGCCACCGCGTCCACGCGCAGCCCGTCGATGTGGTAGCGCTCCAGCCAGAACAGTGCGCTGCTGCCGAGGAACGAACGCACCTCATGCCGCCCGTAGTTGAAGATATGGCTGCTCCACTCCGGATGAAAACCCTGACGCGGGTCGGCATGTTCGAACAGATGGGTACCGTCGAAATAGGCCAGCCCATGTTCATCGTTGGGAAAATGCGACGGCACCCAATCGAGGATGATGCCGATGCCGTGCTGGTGCAGTGTGTCCACCAGATACATGAAATCCTCGGGCGCGCCGTAACGCGCGGTGGGTGCGAAAAAACCGGTGCACTGGTAGCCCCAGGACCCATAAAACGGATGCTCCGTCACCGGCATCAGTTCCACGTGGGTAAAGCCCATCTCCTGCACATACTGCGGCAGCGTCGCGGCCAGCTCGCGGTAGGTCAGAAACCGGTTTGCCTCTTCGGGGATCCGGCGCCACGATCCCAAGTGGACTTCGTAAATGGACATGGGGGCGTCGTGTGCACTGGCGTTTTTGCGCTGCGCCATCCAGGCGGCGTCGTTCCATTGATACTGCAGATCCCGGACCACCGATCCGGTGCGCGGCGGTACCTCGCTGCACACGGCAAACGGGTCGGCCTTGTTGGCGCGGTAACCCAGGTGGCGCGAACGGATGTGATACTTATAGATAGCCCCGGCCTCAACCCCGGGCTGAAATATCTCCCACACCGCCGATCCATCCTGGCGCACGGTCATCCCGTGGGCCTCCGGATTCCAGCCGTTGAAATCACCCACCAGGGACACCGACTCGGCATTCGGCGCCCAGACGGAAAAGTGCACACCTTGCTTGCCGTCCCTCTCCATCATGTGCGCGCCGAGCTTGTCGAACAGACGGAAGTGGCTGCCTTGCTTGAGTAAATATATATCGTAGTCCGTCAGCTCGGCTGACGCTGGCGCCGTCGGTTTTTTCTCCCTGGTTTTTTCTTCAGCCATAACGCGAGTCCCTCCTGAGTCGTGGTGATACCTGGTCTGCCTATAGTACTCCGTCCGACACGTTTACTTCACCCCTGGTGAGTTTAACCAGCATTTCGTAGTGCGGGGTATGTGGAAACATATCAAAAAGCTGCACACGCGTGAGCCGGTACCCCGGCAGGCGGGACAAATCCTGCGCCAGCGTTGCTGCATTGCAACTTGAATACAGGATATGTTGTGGCGCCAGGTCCACCAGCTGGGCACACAGGGCCTGGCCGATTCCCCGGCGTGGGGGGTTAATGATGATCAGATCGGGGAGCTCTGCTGCCTTTGTCGCAAAACCGGTTGAGTCGAGCACCTTAAAAGTTATGCGATTCAACCCCATCTCCCGGGCGGATTGTTGCGCGCAGGCGATCGCCTCCTGTTCGATTTCCATTCCCGTCACGGCCATTTCCGGCGTGGCGCAATGCAGGCCAAACCCACCCACACCGCAGTACAAATCCCACAACGTTGCCGGCCCGATTTCAGCCACCCAGTCACGCGCAGTTTTATAGAGTTTTGCTGCCACCACCGGGTTGGTTTGAAAGAAGCTCTTGGGGCGGATATACAACGGCACCCCGTTCAGTCTCTCAATCAGGCGTGTGTTCTCCGTCAGGAATATTTCTTTCTCTCCCTCCAGGATCGCCATGTGCACAGGCTGGATATTCACCGATGCCACACTGATATTGGGATAGCCCACCTGCAACTGCGGTAAGTATTGTCGAATGCGTGGCAGCAGCTGCTCGCTCCGCAATACCAGGCGCAGCATGTACTCGCCGTTGAACTGGCTGCGTGTCAGCAATAGGAACTTGAGTTCGCCTTGGCGTTTATCGACTTCATAGGGAGTCAAACCGGCCTGTAGTATCCAGGCCTGCAGGCGGTGCAGCAGGCCTTGCATATCGAGCGGATACAACGGGCAGTCACACAGACTGACTTCTTCACCCTGGCTGTTAACGATCCCCAGGATGGGCGCACGCTCCGTGCCCAGCACCGCCATCTTCGCCTTATTGCGAAACCCTGCTTGCGGACTGGATACCGGCTCCAACCACTCTTGCGGCTGGTGCGCATCGAGCAGGGCATGCAGCGCGGCGTCCTTCGCGGTTAATTGATCGGCGTAGTCCCGATCCAGCCAACGGCAGGATTGGCATTTATTTTGGTTGAAGTAGTCACACTGCATGATAGTGCGTAACCCTATGGGGTGGCGGCTTGATAATACCCCAGCCGCTCAGATAATCGCCGGCCAGCCTCCATCACCTGCGGAATCCAATCGTCTCTGCGACGTTCGATGGGTGCCGACACCGACAGTCCGGCGACGACGCCTCCGCTGCTGTCCCTCACCAACACCCCGATGCAGCCCACGCCCAGCTCGGCCTCCTCGTCATCCAGCGCGTAGCCGCGGCGCACCGATGCGTTGGCGTCCTTGATTAAGGCCTCCACGTCGGCACGGGTATTCGGGGTATATACCCGCAGCCCGGTACGCTGCGCGTAGTCGCGGCAGGCCTGCTCGCCCATTTCCCCCAGCATTAATTTTCCCACCGCCGTCACATGCAGTGGGGCATGCCCGCCGATCACCTGTTCGACGCGTATCACGCGGGTGGTGGTGGCGCGTTCGATATACACAACTTCGTCACCCTGGCGCACCGTCAGGTTAATGCTTTCACCCAGCTCGTTGCGCAGCCACTCCATGACCTCCTTGGCCTGGGGACGCAGGTCACCGCGGGCACTGACACGACCCCCCAGGTACATCAGTTTCGCCCCCAGCCCATAGTGCCCCGCGGCGTTGCGCTCGACATAACCGAGCCCGGTGAGGGAGGCGAGGATGCGAAAGGCAGTCGATGGGTGCAGGCCGGTGTCGGCGGACAAGACCTTGAGACTCGCCGGTTCGTCGTAGCGGGCGATGGCATCCAGCAGATGTCCCATGCGCTCGATCACTTGTATTGGGGGGGTCGGGTTAGCCATCTTGATCCATCCTATTCCGTATCGTGAAAACGATTATGTATTGTGAAATGACACATGTCTAGGTATGGTTAGGTAAAGCTTGGTTAATTTTACCGATACGTCACCCGAATTCCTTTTAAGGAGAGCATACAATGAGCACCCGTCACGCCGCCGCCCAGTCCGCGATTCCTGATTTTTGTGAGGGAATTCAGTATTTTGGAGAGTCATGGCCGGAATTCGCCCGGCATGCAGGCAAACCGGCCATTGCCCCGGGGTCGGCCCGCATCGACAACGCCGCGGACCCGGCTGCGGTATACCAGACCCTGCTGGCCGCCGATGCCCTGCGCTACCTGACCCTGCAGATGTGCGGCGCCAAGAGCTCCGGCCACCCCGGGGGTTTTGCCAGCAGTGCCGAGGCCTACGCGGCGCTGGTGATGCTGGGCCATACCAATATTGTTACGGAGGTGGGTCACCACGCCCCGGGCTTTTACAGCGCCATGTTCCTGGATACTTCCTTGGAGGAAATGGGCATACGCACGGTGGCGGACATGCGCGCGCGTTTTCGCGAGCGCCATGGTCTACTCGGACACTTGTCCGGTGCCATCCCCGGCATCCTGTCCCCTGCCGGCCCCCTCGGCCAGGGACAACACTTCGCCATGGCCGGCGCCCTGCTGCACCCGGGCACCCTGTTCCCCTTCACCCTCGGTGACGGCGGCATGGGCGAGCCCTATGTGCTGTCGTCCATGATGCATTTCCATACTGCCTTTCCCAAGTCCACCAACTTCTTGCCGACACTGGTATGGAACGGCTACAGCCAGGAACACCATTCCATGGTGTCGCGTTTTACTAACGACGAGATGATCGCCTACTGGAAGGGTCACGGCTTCCAGGAGGTGGTGCTGGTGAATGCCAAGGACTTTGACGACACCAAGCAGGCGTCGGCCTACGTCGACAGCACGGCTTTTTCCTTCCAGCAACGCCTGGCCTTTGCCCAGGCGGTGTTGACCGGGATGGACAAGGCGGCGAAGTTGGCCCTGGGCGGCACGCGCACGGTGTTCATCATCAAGCAACTGAAGGGCGCCGGGGTGCACGCCCTGGGCGCAAAGTCCCATAACCTCTACCCGGCCGATGCCCTGGACAAGCCGCACATCATCAGCGCGCTGCAACGCCGCGCGCTGCCCGCCGCGGCCTGGCAGTTGGTGCGCGACAATTTCTCCCGCGCCGGCGGCGGCCCGGCGGTGAAGACCGTGGTGACCGAGTCGGTGCTGGAGATCGCATCTTTTGGCAAACTGCCGCTGCAGGATTTCGCCGTGGGTGAAAAACACGTGCCGGCCACCGCCATGGGCGCGCTGGTGGCGGCGGTGGGCAAGGCCGACCCGCGTTTCGTGGTGACCAATGCGGACGGCAACGAGGCCTCGGCCATGGCCAACATCAACGTGGCGTTGAAGATCCGCCATCCGACGGCGGATGATCTGTATAACCAGCAACCCAATGGTCAGGTGTACGAACCCTTGAGCGAAGATGCCTGCGCCGGCCTGGCCGCCGGTCTCGCGCTGTTTGGTTCGCGTTCCTTGTGGTTGTCGTATGAAAGTTTCGCCATCAACGGTCTGCCCATCATACAAACCGTCACCCAGGCCATGGCGGAACTGCGACGCAAGACGCCGTCGGTGGTATGCATGTTCACCGCCGGCGCCCTGGAGCAGGGGCGCAACGGCTGGACCCATCAGCGCCCCGAGGTGGAAAACTACTTCGCCGCCATGATGCGCAACGGCAACGTCTACCCGCTGTTCCCGGCGGATGCCAACATGATACAGGTGGCCTACGACTGGGCGGTCGGCACCCACAACAAAGGCATTATCATCATCGCCTCCAAGAGCCCGCTGCCGGTATACACCACTCTGGAACAATCGCGCACCGCTATCGCCAACGGCGCTATCGCCCTGTACGAAAGCAAGACCGGCGCCAAGGGCACGGTGGTCATGGCCGTCACCGGCGACATGGTGTTGCTGCCGGTGTTCGAGGCGCGCGACAAGCTGGAGCAGGATGGTTACCGGGTGCGCATCGTCTGCGTGGCGAATCCGCGTCGTCTGTATCGTCCTACCGACATCGCCTGGGATACCGTGGCACAACCGGACAATGCCCTCATGGATGACGATCACTTCAATGCGTTGTTCGACGGCGATGTGTTGCTGGCGGTGAGCGGTGGTCCGAGCGGGTCTCTCGAACCCGTGCTACTGCGCACGCGGGCAGCGCGGCTCGACGTGTTCGCCTGGAAGCGCGGCGAGACCACCGCGTCCCCCGGCGAGATCATGAGTTTCAACGGCATCACCGCCGAGGCCATGACGGCACGCGTCAAGGCACTGATGGGGGTCTGACGACATGCCGCAGACCAAGATCATCGTACTGGACGATGATCCCACCGGGTCGCAGACCGTGCACGGCTGCCTGTTGCTGACGCGCTGGGATGCGGACAGCCTGCGCGCCGCTTTGGCCGACGCGGCGCCGCTGTTTTTTGTGTTGACCAACACCCGCGGCATGCATGCCGCGCAGGCCGCCGACGTCACGCACACGGTCAGCCGCAATCTCAAGACGGTATTGGACGAACTGGCGCTGGCGGGCACTCACATCAATCCGATTCTGGTCAGCCGCTCCGATTCCACCCTGCGCGGCCATTACCCGGTGGAGACCGACATTATCGCCGAGGAGCTGGGGCCCTTCGATGCGCACTTTCTGGTGCCGGCGTTCTTCGAGGGCGGGCGCATCACCCGTGACAGCGTGCATTATCTGCTGGTCGATGGTAAACCGATACCGGTGCACGAAACTGAATTCGCCCGTGACTCGGTATTTGGTTATACCCACAGTTATCTGCCGGCCTACGTCGAGGAGAAAACCCACGGCACCATCAAGGCCACCACGGTACAGCGTTTTCTCCTGACGGATGTGCGCGGTGACTGCCTGGATCGATTGCTGCAACTACATGGGAATGCCTGCTGCGTGGTCGATGCCGAAACGCAGGCCGATCTGGATAATTTCTGCCGTCAGCTGCACGCCGCCACAGCACAGGGCAAACGCTTTCTTTTTCGCAGTGCCGCCAGCCTGCTGACCTCATTGGCCAACCTCGGGGCCCAGCCGGTGCCGGCGGTGGACATGCGTCAATATGTGCGCGCCGGCCGGGCCGGCGCGGTCATCGTCGGTTCACACGTCAAGAAAACCACCCAGCAACTGGAACAACTCCTGAAGCAACCGGGTGTCGTAGCCCTGGAGGTGGAGGTGGACCGTATCGACCCGGAGGGTCCGACCCTGCTGACGGAGTTGCTGGCGACGGCGCACAAGGCCCATGCCGCCTGCGTAACCCCGGTGATTTACACCAGCCGCACGGAAAAAACCTTTGCCGACCAGAAGACCCGACTGGCCTTTGGCGAACGGGTCTCAGCCTTCCTCATGCAGGTGGTGCGCGGATTGCCACCGACCCTGGGTTTCCTCATCAGCAAAGGCGGCATCACCTCCAACGACGTGTTGAGTTCCGGCCTGGCGCTGAAAACCGCACGGGTGCTCGGACAGATACTGCCGGGCTGTTCCGTGGTGCGCTGCCCCCCGGATCATCCACGTTATCCCGAGATGCCGGTGGTCATTTTTCCCGGCAACGTGGGCGACGAAAACGGACTGGCGACGGTTTATCAGCGGCTGAGTGACTAATGACCAGACCGGCGCAGGCTGGCGCTCACCAGAGAAGCGTCTGGGCCGCGGCGCCCGGCGCATGTTATCTTTAGATATTCACACAAGGAACCTCTGAACAAGTGGCAGAAATTATCATGTTAGGTCCCCTCTCCCTTTGGGAGAGGGACAGGGTGAGGGAAAAATCCATGATCATCCCCCTCACCCTAACCCTCTCCGTGCGGTTTGTGCCTCCCCGAAGGGGGCCCGAAATACGCGGGGAGAGGGGACTTATTGGAGGTTCCATAACGACCGATACGCGCCATGAGTGACACATCCATCCCCAGTGAAGAACCCAACGCCGCGACCCGCGAGTCCCTGGTGACCGCGCTGCGCGCGTTCCTGTCGGACGCGGCGATCCTGCATGCGCCGGAAGACACCCGGCCCTACGAGTGCGACGGTCTGTCGGCCTATCGCCAGGTACCGTGGCTGGTGGTGTTGCCGAACACAGTGGAGCAGGTGCAGCACATCCTGCGTCTGTGTCATGCACGTCGTATACCCGTGGTGGCGCGCGGTGCCGGCACCGGTCTGTCCGGCGGCGCGCTGCCGCACGCACAGGGTGTGCTGCTGAGCCTGGCGAAGTTCACGTCGATACTCGCCATCGACCCGGCCAACCGCACGGCGCGGGTGCAGCCGGGGGTACGCAACCTGGCCATCTCCCAGGCCGCGGCAACGCACGGTCTGTATTACGCCCCCGACCCATCGTCGCAGATCGCCTGCACCATCGGCGGCAATGTGGCGGAGAACTCCGGCGGTGTGCACTGCCTCAAGTACGGACTGACGGTGCACAACATCCTCAAGCTGGAGATCGTCACTATCGACGGTGAACGCATCACCATCGGCAGCGAGGCCCTCGATGCACCGGGCTACGACCTGCTGGCACTCATGACCGGCTCGGAGGGCATGCTTGGCATTATCGTCGAGGTCAGCGTCAAACTGCTGCCGATTCCGGAACGCGCGCAGGTCATCCTCGCGGCCTTCGATGACGTGGCCAAGGCGGGTGCTGCGGTGGGCGCTATCATCAGTGCCGGCATCATACCCGCGGGGCTCGAGATGATGGACCGGCTGGCGATATGCGCGGCTGAGGACTTCGTGCACGCCGGCTATCCCACCGAGGCCGATGCGATATTGTTGTGTGAGGTCGACGGCACCAACGAAGAAGTCTCCGAACACGTCATGCGGATCCAGGAACTGATGCAGCATTGTGGCGCCACCGAGGTGCGTACCGCACGTGATGAACAGGAGCGCATGACCTTTTGGAAGGGGCGCAAGGCCGCGTTCCCGGCGGTGGGTCGTTTGTCGCCCGATTACTACTGCATGGACGGCACGATTCCGCGCAAGCGCCTGCCGGAGGTATTGCTGCGCATGCGTACCTTGTCGGAGGAATATGGCCTGGCCGTGGCCAACGTCTTCCACGCCGGCGACGGCAACCTGCATCCGCTGATCCTGTACGACGCCAACAAGCCTGGTGAACTGCAGCGCACCGAGGAATTCGGCGGGCGCATCCTCGAGCTGTGCGTCGAGGTCGGCGGCACCATCACCGGCGAACACGGTGTCGGCATGGAAAAGATCAATCAGATGTGTGTACAGTTCAGCAGTGCCGAGTTACAGCAATTTCATGGGATCAAACACGCCTTTGATCCACAGGGTCTGCTCAATCCGGGCAAGGCCGTACCCACGTTGCATCGCTGCGCCGAATTCGGCGCGCAACACGTACACCATAATTCGCTGCCTTTTCCCGAGCTAGAGCGTTTTTAATTATGCAGCGCGATTGCACACAAGAATTCAGCGCAGCGATCCAAGCGGCCGTGGCCGATAACACCCCCCTCAATATTGTCGGAGGCGGCAACAAGGGATTCCTCGGAGGCCCACCCCGGGGGACACTTCTCGCGGCTGCGGTGCATCGCGGCATACTTCACTACGAACCGAGCGAACTGGTGATCACGGCGCGTGCCGGCACACCACTGCGCGAACTGGAACACACCCTGGCGGAACACGGTCAGGCGCTGGCATTCGAGCCGCCGCACTTCGGCGACACTGCAACCCTGGGTGGTGCCGTGGCCTGTGGCCTGTCGGGCCCGCGACGCCCCTACGCCGGTGCGCTGCGTGATTTTGTACTCGGATGCCACATCATCAATGGCCGCGGCGAGATCCTGCACTTCGGCGGCGAAGTCATGAAAAATGTCGCCGGCTATGATGTGTCGCGCCTGATGTGCGGCGCCCTGGGCACCCTGGGGCTGTTGCTCGACATCAGTATCAAAGTCCTGCCGCGACCGGCGACGGAAACCACTCTGGTACAGGAGTGCACCACCGCGGCGGCGTTGGCCCGCATGAATGCCTGGGCCGGGCGACCCCTGCCCCTGTCCGCCGCCGTGTATGACGGCGAGCAACTCAGCTTCCGTCTGTCCGGCGCGGCCAGCGCGGTAAAAGCGGCGCGTCAGTCCATGGGCGGCGATCCCGTGGCGGATGCCGATCGCTTCTGGCGCGACATCCGCGAGCAGCAACACGGTTTCTTCTCCGACGCCAAATCCCTGTGGCGCCTGTCTCTGCCACCGGCCGCGGCGCCGCTGGATCTGCCGGGGAAATGCCTGATCGACTGGGGTGGCGCACAGCGCTGGCTTATTTCCGACGCGGAAGCTGCGGTGATCCGCGCAACGGCCGTGGCGGCCGGTGGTCACGCCACCCTTTTCCGTAGCGGCACGCGGGGCACTGAACGCTTCCACCCGTTGCCGACCAATCTACTGGCGTTACATCGCGCGCTCAAACAAACCTTTGACCCCTCCGGTATATTCAATCCTGGGCGGCTGTATGCCGATCTTTAGCGCCGGATAATCAGCGACCCGACTGCATGCAAACCACGATCCCCGACATCATCGCGCAAACCCCCGCGGGGCAGGAAGCCGATCAGATCCTGCGCAGTTGCGTACACTGCGGGTTCTGCACCGCCACCTGTCCTACCTATCTGTTGCTCGGGGACGAGCTGGACGGACCGCGCGGGCGTATTTACCTCATCAAGCAGGCGCTTGAAGGCACGGCGGTCACGCGCAAGACCCAGGTACATCTGGATCGCTGCCTGACATGCCGCGCGTGTGAGACCACCTGCCCTTCCGGCGTGCGTTATGGTCGTCTGCTGGAGATCGGTCGCGGCATGGTGGAGAAAAAAGTCCGTCGCCCATTGCTGGAGCGTGGCATGCGTCGCGCGTTGCGGCTGTTGATTCCCTATCCGCAGCGCTTTGCCGCATTATTATGGCTGGGCCGTCTGATGTCACCGCTGCTGCCCGCAGACGTCAAACGCAAGCTGCCGGCCAGGCAGGTACCACAATCCTGGCCGGGCGCGCGGCATGCGCGTGTCATGCTGGTGCTGGAAGGGTGTGCACAAAGTGTCGTCACGCCCCATACCAATCTTGCGGCGGCGCGCGTACTGGATCGTCTGGGTATCTCCCTGGTGCGCGTCAGTCAAACGGTGTGCTGCGGCGCCGTGAGCCAGCACCTCTCCGCCCACGACGAGGCGCTCGCTATGATGCGCCGTAACATCGACGCCTGGTGGCCGCACCTGGAGGCAGGTGCCGAGGCCATCGTCATCTCCGCCAGCGGTTGCAGCGCCATGGTGAAGGAATACGGCGAGGCGCTGCAACACGATCCACACTACGCGCATAAAGCACAGCGCATCGCCGCCCTGGCACGGGACTTAAGCGAAATCATCGCGGATCTGCCCCTCGATCGCCTGAACATCAACGGGCACGGACGACGCATTGCCTTTCACTCCCCCTGCACATTGCAACACGGGCAGAAGATCCTGGGACGCGTCGAGGCGGCACTGCGCACCGCGGGCTACACCCTCTCTGCAGTAACCGACGGCCACTTATGCTGCGGGTCCGCCGGGACCTATTCCCTGCTCCAATCGACGTTATCCCGCCAGCTACTGGACAACAAACTGAGGGCCTTGCAGGGCGACGCCCCGGAATGCATCGTCACGGCCAACATCGGCTGCCAGCTGCATCTGGCCGGCGGTGCACACGTGCCCGTTGGACATTGGATAGAACTGCTGGATGAGGCAAGCGCGCGCGGTTTGTTGGCGCGATAACAGTCGGGCTATGTCAGCCGGGTAGTAAGTTCGGCTTCTGCCGCGACCTTCATGTGCAACAACTGCTCAGTGATATTCGACCACTTTGATGCGGTGCGTGTGATGTGCATGGTTATAGCCGTGGAGAATTTTTCATAGACATAGTCTTGGCCATCCCGCAGCAGCAGGGAAACGTCTTCTATGAAGGCAATCAGCGCCTCGATTTTCTCGAGCTTTTTCTGCGTGGCTCGTACATCCTCATCCTGCTCCTTGGAGTGAAAATAATCTTCGGTATTCGCAACCATTGGACCCAGGGCGTTATTAAACTTGTCAACGTCGAGCATGAACATGCCAAACGAGCGCTGATACACCCGGAGGTGGTCCTGCACGGTGGGAAACAGGGATTGCAACCCAGGAAAACTATCCATCGCCTTTAAAGAGATTTTGTATATATCCAGACAGGGAGGCTTGCCAGGTTCGGTGCGGATTTTGTCCGGGCCGCGCATATTTGGCTTCATCGACATCTGACACATCTGCTTAAAGTCTTTTAGCGAGCGCGCAATTTCATTGCTGATGGTATTGGCGCAGCGCTTTTTGTACTGGTAATCGGATTCGGCTTCCGCATAATTGAACGACTGATAGACCTTCTGCTTTACCGCCTGCTCCTGGCGGCTCTCTTCCATTGCGTCATTTTCAAAACGCTGTCTTAGTCGTTCACGTGCCTCCTGCGCCAAGCGGAATACGTGGGCACTGCGCGCCTCCACTTCCTTGGCTTCTTTGTACTCGGTCATCTGGCGATCGAATCCGATGACCGTGCGCACAAAATCACTGGAAAATTCCAGCAGCGGACCAACAAAATGGGTGTTCTCCTCCGGACTAATGGCCATGGCAGCAAGTTGCTGCTTGAGTGCTTCGTGCTTGCTGACCAGCGATTGATGCGACTTTCTGATTCCCGTGAGGATGGTAGTCATTTCACTAAAGGTCTTATTGAGTGCCCGATTGACCTTGAGAATACCAATCACCTTGCGCAACATGGTTTCTTCACCGGTGGCCCGCAGAAACAGGGTGCGCAGACTGGCCCGGGCATCCTCCAGCTGTTCGGCATTCAGCAGGCCATGCTCTTCGGCATAGTTGATGACAATCAGCATCAGCAATGATTCTTTTTGCTGGGAATTGAGCGGGGGTAAAGAGTTTTCGGCCGGAATCGCTGGCAAATTCTGGTTGGTCATACTCAGTAGAGAATCCGAAGTGCGAAGTAGGTCACCGAATTGAAAGCATAGACGGTAGTGCCCCGCCGGGGAAGGAAACTTCCGGGTCAGGCAAGGGAGGTTTAAATGACCGCTCATAGCCACCTCCACAGCTCTACACCCAAAAAAAAGGCTTACGGTGTCGACCGTAAGCCTTTTAATTACTGGTGGGCCCGCTAGGACTTGAACCTAGGACCAAGGGATTATGAGTCCCCTGCTCTAACCAACTGAGCTACGGGCCCGTAAGAGAAGGGAACCTTAATCCAGGAAGCTACGCAGGTGGTCGGAGCGGCTCGGGTGACGCAGCTTGCGCAGGGCCTTGGCTTCGATCTGGCGTATGCGTTCACGCGTGACATCGAACTGCTTGCCGACCTCTTCCAGGGTGTGGTCGGTATTCATTTCGATGCCGAAGCGCATGCGCAGCACCTTGGCCTCGCGCGGCGTCAGGGTGTTGAGTATCTCGGTGGTCGCGTTCTTGAGTCCCGCCAGGGTCGCCGCGTCGGTCGGCGCGGTGATGCTGGTGTCCTCGACGAAATCGCCGAGATGCGAATCCTCGTCGTCGCCGATGGGGGTCTCCATGGAGATCGGCTCCTTGGCGATCTTGAGCACCTTGCGGATCTTGTCCTCGGGCATTTCCATGCGCACCGCCAGTTCTTCCGGTGTGGCCTCGCGCCCCATCTCCTGCAGCATCTGACGGCTGATGCGGTTCAGTTTGTTGATGGTCTCGATCATGTGCACCGGGATACGGATGGTGCGCGCCTGATCGGCGATGGAACGGGTGATGGCC
>JANNJF010000106.1:0-9978 GCA_031405715.1 Gammaproteobacteria bacterium
CCCTCGATGTCGAGTTCCCAACGGTCGGGATTGTTGACGACGATCAGGATCGACATCGCGTCACGCGCGCGCCTTGCGCGGTGTCACCACGAGCAAGTTGGCGTCGTAGCCGGAGCGTAGTGCCGAAACCATCGCATCAAAGATGGTGGCGCCGCGAAAGGTGGCCGTATAAGGCAAGGGGGCACTACTGAAATTGTGGTCGGTTTTCTGCCCGGTCCACTCGTCCGAGCTGCAATAGTAGGCGTAGACCTTGTTCCAGTCCTTGAAACTATTCGTCGGTTGGGGCGAGAAAATGCCACGGCCCGCGATGCTCGGCGGGATCTGGTAGTCAGCACCCTGCAAGGTCCAGCCACTCGGCCCCGGCATGTTCGGATACCACGCGTTCCATACGGCCTGCGGCACACTCGTGCTCATTTTCTGAATGCCATACGCGGAGTTATTATGCTGCCAGCGTGCCAGGCACTCCGCATCACTGCCGCAACTGCCACCGCCTTGCAGATAGATTATCCACTTGTCTTGATTGGCCACGCTCCCGGCACGTACGTAGAGGCCGGGGGAGGTGCCGTCGTTACACTTCGTATCCGGTGCAGCGAGCCAAAGTCTCGCCATGTGTGCGCCGGGCGGAAGTTGATCCACACTTGCGTTACCGGCAGGGAAGTCGAGCAGGGTCAGTGCAGCGGCGGGCGCAGCGACGACGACGACGGAAACGATACCTAACGTCGCTGCAACGAAACGCTGCGAGAGTAGTTGTAACATGATTGATCTCCTTGGTTATAAAAGTTGCACCCGGATTCAAGACTGTTTTATCGGTTTTGAGCCCGTTTATAACAGCTGCCAGCGGTAGCGGCGTTGGACGATCATTCGTCGATCGCCTTGGCAACGCCGGTACGCTGGACCGGGACGATCCCGCTACGGGGACTGCGTCGCGGAGAAGTTGTATTCGCCATAGTCACCAAAGGCGACGGCGAGCACGGTCATGGTGCCTGCCATGTACAAGGTCTGGCCGGGCACATCGTCCGAGACGTTGCCGGTGAAGACTCGCACCGCGTTACCGGAGCCCACGTTCTTGTGCACAAAATGGATACGCCCGGTCGACGGGCAGTACCAGCCATGGACAAGGATAGTGGGCGGGGCGATGCCCAGCTCGCCGTTGATCACACGGCAGGTTGCAGCACCAGGCGCACCCGGCCCGCTCTGGCTGTTGATGATGAGCTGCACGCTATCCCGGTTGGCCTGCAGGGTCCAGGTGGTGTTGCCGAGGTTGGCCGGCGGGGCAGCGGCGGCGGCATAGGTTGTGAGCGATACAACCGCTGCAACGGTGATTGCAATAATCGATCTCATGGTGAGTTGCTCCGTAATGTCAGTGGATGGAATAGTTGGCGACGCCACGACTTCGGCGGCGTTGCTTTCGCTGGGCACGTCGAGCGGATCGCTGTGACTGTTCAGGAAGTGATCGACGCTGCAGTGAAGCTGGGGTGGATTATTGGCATTTATATGCTGGGCGGATATTCGACAAAGGTATGGGTTTCTACCGACATTAGTCGGTAGAAAAATGCCGGAAAATGTGAATATTTCACAGCAATTGAACTTTTTTTATTTATACTACGGAGTTATTCACGGACGAGTCACAAGGTGACCATGAAAATCCTCATTGCCGATGACCATGCCCTGTTCAGGGAGGGACTGCGACACGTACTGGACGCACTGGGCCGCTCCCTGACCGTACTGGAGGCCGCCGATGGCCAACAGACCCTGAGGCTGGTCGCACAACATCCAGATCTGGATTTGTTGTTATTGGATCTGACTATGCCGGGGATGCATGGATTTGCGGCCTTGGATGTTTTGGGAAAGCGCTATCCCGCGTTACCCGTTGTGATTCTCTCGGCATCCAGCCAATCAAGCGATATACAGCGGGCCCTGGATGAGGGCGCCATGGGTTTTATCCCGAAATGCTCCACGGGCGCCGTGATGATCAGCGCCTTGCAATTGGTGCTGTCCGGCTGCGTCTATATACCGCCTGAAATATACGTCCACACGGTCAACGCGCATCGCGCATCGCGCGATGGGAACGTCGAAAACAAACTGACACCGCGGCAGCGTGAGGTATTGGCCCTCATGCAACGCGGACAGCCCAACAAACTGATCGCCGCGCAACTCAGCCTTGCCGAAGCCACCGTGAAAATGCACGTCAGTGCGATTCTGAAGGCATTGGCAGTGACGAACCGAACTCAGGCGGTGGTTGCAATGGAAAAATCGGGCTAGTACTCCGTCAAATAAGTTTTTCCGTGTCGCCAGGGAACTCTGAACAAGTCTCCTCTCCGTGCGGTTTTGCCTCCCCGAAGGGGGCCCGCGCACTTCGGGGGAGAGGGTTAGGGTGAGGGGGAATCTTAGGCCTTGCCCCTCATCCTGTCCTTCTCCCAAAGGGAGAAGGGACCCTGGGTTTTGAGCGTAAGCGATGGACGGATGGCAAATATACTAAGTACCCAACCGTAGGGCGCACTACACTGGCGTTAGCGACCATACGGAAAGACTTATTTTACGGAGCACTAGATTCAGTCGAGGGTTAACACTGTTTGGCGCGCCGGTGTTTCTCTGCATTGCGCACAAAGGCCCTGAGTTTCAGCGGTGACACCGGCTTGTGTAATACCTGAAAATCGCTGTGACAGACATCGTGCCGACGTTCAACAGCGATATCCCCTGTGATAATCAAGGCAGGTATGTCTTCGGCGATATCACGCTGTATTCTCTCAATCGCCTGAATGCCGGTACGATTCTGCCGCAGACGATAGTCGGCAATGATCCCGTGCGGGATAACGTCTAACCGCTTCAATTCATCCATGGCCTCCTCCTCTGAAGCCACAGCGATGACCCGGCAGCCCCAGGACTCAAGCAGGAGACGGGTGGCCTCGCGAATATCGATTTCGTCATCAATGGCGACAATCCAGACACCCTCGACCGGGTGACCATTATTTTCACTGATGCCGCTCCCCCTTTCAGTCAACCCGGTGGGCACGCCCGTATCTACGTCGATCCAGAACACCGAGCCTTTAGCCAGGTCGGATTCCAGGCCAATAGGATGTTCAAGCAGCGTGGCAATACGTTCGACAATAGCCAATCCCAGCCCGAGTCCTTTACTGCGGTCCCGTTCCGGATTACCCAACTGATGGAATTCCCGGAAAATGGCTTGATGGTTTTCAACAGGAATACCCACGCCGGTGTCACTCACGGAGATACGTATATGCCCATGGTCCGACCGGCACGTAATGCTGATCGTGCCTTCATTGGTATAGCGTATCGCATTGGAGACGTAATTGCGCAACACTTGTTCGAGTAAAATCGGATCGCTATAGACGGCAACATGACACGGCTCGAATATCAGTCTCAGCCCCTTGGCGTCTGCTTCATGCAGAAAGGCATCAAGTATTTTTGCAAATAGATCTTCTAACTTGAAATGCACTTTCTCGACAAGCAGCGCGCCGGCCTCCAGCCGCGATATGTCCAGCAAGGCGTTAAACAGGGTATGCAAGGCATTGACCGATGAGTTGATTTGATTCACCACCTTTTTCACCTTTGGGTAGTGAATATACTCATCCAGCGTTGAGGTAAATAATGTCAGTGCATGCAGCGGCTGGCGCAGATCGTGGCTGGCTGCGGCCAGGAAGCGGGATTTGGCGGAATTGGCCTCAACCGCCTCCTCTTTTTGCTGTCGCAGTTGTTCGACGAGCTGCACATTCTCAAAGCGCAGGCTCAGGGTCAACCGCAGTGAACGATTGATATTGTGCGCGAAGAAGCTCAGTGCAATGACATACACCAGTGTCATGATCGCCAACGCGGTATATATCGGACCATTCTGCAGGAATAATACGAGGCTGGTCGGCAACATGGTAATGGGGAAAAATGCATAAAATGCCGGCAGGTAGGTCGACAGCGACAATACAGCCCCCGCACCCATTCCCAGCAATATAAACAGGATAAAGAGCTGGTATTCCAAACCCTGCACGGGGAAAAGCACGACGCCGGCACTCCCCCACAACAGCCCGGTCAATCCGGTGCCGATGGTAAAGATCACTGCATAGGGCATACTGCTATCCGGCGAATTGCGCCGCCGGTAGGCAATATAACTCAGCAGGCGTGCAACCAATACGGTCATCATCGCACTGATCCACAAGATCAATCTGGTTTGTGCCACGATACCCCATAAACCGTAGATCATTGCGCCGCTGACGATGAGATTGGTTGCCATAATCGGCGGCATGGAGCGATACAGTGTGCTGACTTGCTCGATAAAAATCTGCGGCGCCTGACCGACACCCGGGATCGATGCCGGGGTGCTCGATGCCGGTTTTGGTGACGCATGCCGGGGCGGAATTTTCCGATTCATATATATTAGGTCTCTGCGCAATGTATTGAGGCGAGGGGCGTACCTCTTGTGTCTTGAGCGAATTCGCTTACGGTGAGCGGGTTAAAACGTGACTGTCTTTGGAATACGGGGGCTTGTTCCCACCGCAGTTAAAGCGGCGGCAAGCCGTCGCACTCCATACAGGTATTACTTAATAGGCATTACTTATTGCTGGTACAAGCGCTGAACGATGCCGGCGGAATGGATTTCCTGCTCCTTTACTCTTCAGAAGGGCGTGGCCTTCGGCCCGTCCTTCTTTTATTATCGTACTACCGTTCAATCCCATTAGGAAGGGTGTCTACCCGTGACAAAACCCCGCTTTGCGTCGCTCTGGTTGTGCCTGTGGATGTTTTTCCCGTTGGCCTCCCTGGCCACGGCGGACACCCACATGGAATACATCGACGCCCAGATCAGCGCGCATGCGGAGCAGAGCGGTGTCTACGTATTGGACAAAGGTGAGGAGGCGCTGCTCGCCCGCGCCTGGCTGGCCGACCATGCCCAGCACTCCATCGAGGTGCAGTACTTCATCTGGAGCACGGACAACATAGGGATACTTGCCTCGGAAGCGCTGTTGCGCGCGGCGGAACGTGGGGTAAAGGTGCGCGTCATCGTCGACGATCTGCTGATCGATGCCCCGGACAAATCCCTGCTCGCCCTGGCGCGCCATCCGAATATCCAAATACGCATCTACAACCCCAAGATCACCGTGGGCACCACACTGCCGAAACGCACGCTGAATGTGTTGACTAATTTCCGCGGCGTCAATCAGCGCATGCACGACAAGACCTTCATCGTAGACGGCAAGATAGCCATCACCGGCGGCAGAAACATGGCGGATGAATATTACGACTACGACCATCAGTACAATTTCCGCGATCGCGATGCCCTGCTCCTGGGTGCCGTGGTCACGGCGATGGGCGCGAGTTTTGAAAACTTCTGGGTCAGCGACCTGAGCGTGGACGTTAAGGATCTTTACGGCGGCCTCGGGCTCCTGCGCAAGCGTGTCGGCGTGGATGCGCAGGAGATCGAAGGCATTTATCGGGAGCTGCACGCCTATGCCGCCTCGCCGGAAAACTTCGCCCCCGAGGTGCGTGCCGCCATCGCTGCCCTGCCCGACGCCTTCCCGACCCTGACTAAGCAACTGGTCTGGGGCAGGGTGGATTTCATCAGCGACCGGCCGGGCAAGAACGACCGCCAACGCAATCTGGGCGGTGGCGGACTGAGCACGCAGGCCCTGGCGCGCCTGCTGCAGGACGCGCAGGATCACATCGTGATTCAATCGCCCTACCTGGTGCTGTCCGATGCGGCCATGGACTTGTTCCGCAAGACTGTGGCACGCGGTGTGCGTGTGCGCATCAATACCAATTCCCTGGCCTCGACCGACAACCTCCAGGCCTTCAGCGGCTACCGCAACCAGCGCCGGCGATTACTCGACTTAGGGTTGGCTATCTATGAATACAAACCCAACCCCGAGGCACAACACCAGCTGATGCTTCGCTACGCCGCCACCCGCGACCCGTCGCCGGTGTTCGCGCTGCATGCCAAGACCATGGTGGTGGATTCGAAACTTGTCTTTATTGGGACCTTTAATCTGGATCCGCGCTCGGAAAATCTGAACACCGAGGTGGGCGTGATTATCCACGATCCGACCCTGGCGCGCGCGGTGGAGGCGGCTATCGAGACCGACATGCTGCCGGGCAACAGCTGGAACGCCGCCAGCGATCAGCCGGATCAATACGCCAGCTTCGCCAAGCGCGGCAAGGTGCGATTCTGGCAACTGATGCCGATCAAGCCCTTGCTGTGAGGGGGCAGGAGGTCCCACGAATTTTAGCCCCCCTGCGACGCGGATTGACGGCGTGGCGTACAGGAGTCCGCTCGCGCCATGCTAGGCGGCGGTCCGCCGCCGCACTCCGCGGCTGCAGGGGCATACAGTTCACCCGGAATTCGCTTTTCCCCCGAGAGGTATTACACTATCAACTACACCCTCTCGCAGCTTCCCATGGCCTCCGACGATAGCGAATTTTTCCGTAGCCTGTTCCGCGCCTATCTAGACAGCGCCAATGACGGTGTTTTTGTCCTCTGCGACGAGATGAAATTCCACGTCGCCAACCCGCTGCTGCAGTCCTGGATCGGTGTTTCCGAATCCGATCTCACCGCCCACAACTGTCGCATGCCTATCACCCGGCTGATCGGTAATCCCGCCTCCGCCAGACACTTCGAACAACAATTCCACAAGGCGCTTAGCGGTGAACCAGTGCGTTTCGAATGTCTTATCTCGCCGGAGCATACCACCCAACGCTGGCTGGAAATCAGTCTGAACAAGGTCAAGCTGGAGGCGGGCGATATGTTTATCGGCATCGCGCGCGACATCACCGAACGCAAAGGCCTACTGGAAAAAATCGAATACCACTCCACGCACGATCCCCTGACCGGTCTGGTCAACCGACTGGAGTTTGAACGCCATCTGCATTCCCTGCTGCAGGAACCCCGGGACAAAGACACCAACCATGCCCTGATCTTCCTCGACCTGGACAACTTCAAGCTCATCAACGACACCTGCGGTCCTACGGCGGGCGATCTGTTGTTACAGCAGATCTCCCAGCTTATCCAGAAGCGAACACGCAAATCCGACTTGCTCGCGCGCCTGGGAGGGAATGAGTTCGGTGTATTGCTGCGTCAGTGCCCCGTCGCCCAGGCCAACCGAGTGGCCGAATCCTACTTAAGCTGCGTGAAGGATTTCCGCTTGCAATGGCTCGACAAACAGCTGGATATTGGTGCCAGCATCGGCGTCGTACCCATACTGGCGGATTCATCCGGGGTCGAAGATATTATGGGTTATGCCGAAACGGCCTGTCACATTGCGAAAGAACGGGGCGGGAATCTAATTCAACTTTACACCGGCCAGGCGGAATTCAGCCAACGGCGCCAGGCGAGCCATTGGGTGTCCGCGATTCGCGCCGCCCTCGACGCCGATCGTTTTCAGCTTTTCTTCCAGCGCATCGTTCCCCTCGCGCCGACGGGCGCCGGTTCCGAACATCGCGAGATATTGCTGCGTATGCTGGATGTCGCGGGCGGCCTGATCTCCCCCGCCGAATTCATGCCGGCCGCGGAAAAATTCCATCTCATGCCGTTGGTGGACAGGTGGGTCGTGCGTCATCTGTTCGAGGCTTACCGTTCGCACCCACAACGGGCTAGCGAGCAGTATGCCATCAACCTCTCCGGCGCCAGTTTGAATGACGATGGCTTTCCGGATTTCCTACGCGCCCTGATTACCGAATACGCCATCCCGCCCGCTGCTCTCTGCTTCGAGATCACGGAAACTGTCGCCATCCGCAGCCTGCAACGCGCCTCTGACTTCATCCATCAACTGCGCGAGATAGGCTGCCGTTTCGCTCTGGATGATTTCGGCGCCGGCATGTCGTCCTTCGCCTATCTGCGCGCCTTAAACGTGGATTACCTTAAAATCGATGGTTCGCTGGTACGCGATGTTCACCGCGACCCGGTCAGTCGGGTGATGGTGGACGCTATCCATCAAATTGGTCGGGCCATGGGCATTCAGACGATCGCTGAATTTGCCGAGAACGAGGCCATTATTGCCTCACTGCGCCAGATAGGCGTGGACTATGCGCAAGGTTACGGTATTCATCGGCCAGAGCCGCTCTAGGCCTGTACCGACACGACCCCGTGGCACGCGCGTGCCTTTGTAGTATTTTAATCCTGGCGCTTCACGCCCGCTTCTTGCCACCCAGGGCATCGCGCACCGCCGCGATCAGATCATCGGCGCCCGCAAACAGGGCGAGAATGAACCAGCTGGCCGCGGCTACAACGCCAAGAATAAACACCCAGTCCACTGCCAGCTTCACGCTCTTCGAGATGAACGGATCGATGAAGCCCGCTAACACGGCGTAGCCTATCGCCGTGATAATCAGGGTGATGAGCGCCACCACTATCGTCGCAACGACAGTCATACGTTCGCCGGATGCGCGCATCTGCTCGGCCGCCTGCCATCCCAACATCCACAACAGCGCGAGTGCCGCCGCGTGCGTGATAAATTCCACCAGCATTGCCGCGGTCAGCTTTGGATTGCCGAGGGTCGCGCTCTTGAACAGCGCCAGATTGCCGAGAATCATCCCCAGGATGAGTGCCGCGATGATCACGATGACATATTTACCGACCCAGCCCCAGCTCTTGCTACCCATGGCACCCTCACTTTTGTTGTATCGTTATTCGCTCATATCAGGCAGCGTTGTCTGGCACGGTGGACTACCCATGAACCGCAGCGCAGTCATCCGTACTTCCAGTTTGCACTGCGGCGAAGAACCGCAGTGTATCCGTCCGGAGATCACTGGCCAATCACCCTACCGGAACCGGGTCGATGTGTGGCATGGCCAGGGCGATGACCGGAATGCTCAAGCCGAATCCGTCAGCGCCTTGGACCGACTGGTCGTAGTTTGTGCTGGTGCCATCTACGTCTGGTAGAGCTGCACGTTATTGCGCCCGTTTTCCTCTGCATAGTGCAGGGCCGTGTCGGCATTTTTAAGCAGCGAGCCTGCGTTGCCGGCCTGCTCTGGATAAAGGACCATCCCCGTACTTGACGATATTTGCAGGCGCTTCCCGGCCAGTTCAAAAGACTGGTTGAGGGCGGTGAATTTTCTCCGCCATCAGCACTGCATAGACCTTACCCTCATCCTGACTCCACTCGGTGTCGCGCAGCCTGGGGTGCAGGTCCTGGTGGTTGGGAATCTTTTTCAGATCCAGCGGAGGAACCAGTCCCATGCCTTGCAAGATCTTGATGCCCTCGTTGGAGACGAGGATGACGTCATACTTGTCGCTCGCCTCGGCCGCGCCCATGATGACGTCCAGCGTATTCAGCGGCGTGAACTCGGTACGCACGCCGTGCTTTGCCTCGCAGGTTTCAAAGCCGATGGTCTTGTTGCGATGACCCGGGTCGGCATACACATCCCAGCCTGCGATATGCAGGACTGTTTTTTGCGCGGCGGGGGCTGCGTCTGCCGATCGGATGCCGCACACCATCACCATGGACGTGGAGTGCGGGAGCCTGCTCCCACTTTGCGAAAGCGGCGGCGAGCCGCCGCACTCCATTAGGCCCCCAGGCCACTATCGCCTCCGTAACGCCGGAAGACGGGTGGGCCAGGACCCATCGACACCCCGTGCGGTGGACGATGCCACCCAACACACTGCTTACGGCGTACGGGTACGCCACGCACGCCAAACCCGGTTTTCCTGGCGCCCAGCCCCCGCGCCAGCCGCCATGGCTTGCCTTATTACACCTACTATACTCAATAAGATAGCCCTATTATTAAATGCCTGACCCAAAAGGACCCGCCACGCGTCTTTGAATATCAACCTATGCTAATAGACCAATTCAGTCCGTGAAAATAGCCCTCAAAGACTCTCCCAACATCACCCTGGCGATGGGATTCGCGATGGTAATGTTGCTGATGGTGGCGCTGGGTTTCGTGGGACTGACGCGCATGGCCACCCTCTATTGGCACATGGAGCAGATCGTCAAAGACCGGAATGTGAAAACAGAATATGCCCAGGTGATGAAAGACGCC
>JANNJF010000107.1:0-2472 GCA_031405715.1 Gammaproteobacteria bacterium
GCGATGCGCGCCGACGGCAGCGAATTCCCGATCGAGCTCGCCATTACCGCCATCGGCGACGCTCGGCTGCAGTTGTTTACCGGCTACATCCGCGATATCAGTGATCGCAAACGGGCTGACGACACGCTCCGTGCTGCGCACGGAGATCTCGAGCAGCGCGTCGCGCAGCGCACGGCACAATTGGTCGAAGCCAACGGGCCCGCGCAAGGCTGTTCGTAAGTAAACTATTTAGGATAACTGTATGGCAACTCCGACCAATACCGCGGCCAAGACTAAGAAGCGCGTCAAAAAGAGCGTTGCCGAGGGCGTCGCGCATATCCATGCGTCGTTCAACAATACCATTATCACCATTACCGACCGTCAGGGTAATGTGCTGACCTGGGCCACCTCCGGCGGTGCCGGGTTCAAAGGCTCACGCAAGAGCACGCCGTTTGCTGCCCAGGTGGCGTCGGATAAGGCCGGCCGCGCCGCCCAGGAATACGGACTCAAATCCCTTGAGATCAAGGTGAATGGACCGGGGCCGGGGCGCGATTCCGCCGTACGTGCCCTGCATGCCATAGGTTATGAAATCAGCAACATCATTGACGTGACGCCGATTCCGCATAACGGATGTCGTCCCGCTAAGAGACGCCGCGTCTAGGCAAACGGAGAAAGTTCAGTGGCTCGTTATACCGATTCGAAATGTCGCCAGTGCCGTCGTGAAGGTGGCAAGCTCTTCCTGAAAGGCGAGAAGTGCTTTACCGATAAATGTCCGGTGGAGAAGCGTGCCTATCCGCCTGGCCAGCACGGCCAGCGCAAGGGTCGCTCGTCTGACTATGGCGTGCAGCTGCGCGCCAAGCAGAAGGTGCGTCGCATCTACGGCATCATGGAAAAGCAGTTCGCCGGCTATTACAGCGAGGCCGACCGTTTGCGTGGCTCCACCGGCGAAAACCTGCTCAAGTTGCTGGAAGGCCGTCTCGACAACGTGGTGTACCGTATGGGCTTCGGCGCGTCACGTTCGGAAGCGCGCCAGTTGGTACGGCACAACGCCATCCTGGTGAACAGCAAGCGCACCAATATCCCGTCCTATCAGCTGCGTGCCAACGACGTGATTGAAATTGTCTCGTCGTCCAAGGAGCAGCTGCGGGTGAAGGCAGCTCTCGAGGCCGCTGAGCAGCGTGGATTCCCCGATTGGCTCGAGGTCGATTCCAAGGCGATGAAGGGTACCTACAAGGCCGTGCCCGAGCGCAGCGAGCTGCCGTCGGACATCAACGAACATCTGGTTGTCGCGCTCTACTCCAAGTAAGCGACCGGCTAATCAACGCGCTGAATTAAACGAGGGTACATTATGCAGGGTTCTGCCACAGACTTTTTAAAGCCGCGTTTGGTGGATGTGCACAGCCTGGGCGCTATGCGCGCCAAGATCACCCTGGAGCCGCTGGAACGCGGATTCGGCTATACCCTGGGCAATGCCCTGCGCCGGATTCTGCTGTCGTCCATGCCGGGTGTGGCTATTACCGAAGTCAAGATCGAGGGTGTGCTGCACGAATACTCCACCATCGAAGGCGTGCAGGAAGACGTTATCGAAATTCTGCTTAACCTCAAGTCCCTCGCCCTGCGCATGCACGGCACGCGTCCGGAAGCCATCTTGCGTCTGAGCAGGAAGGGTCCGGGGCAGGTGACCGCCGGGGATATCGTCCTGGACCAGGACGTGGAGGTGGTCAATCCGAATCACCTCATCGCCACCTTGACCAAGACCGGCTCGATCTCCATGGAAATGAAGCTGGTGCGTGGCCGTGGTTATCAGCCGGTGGTAGGCCGCGTGGCGGAAGAAGGCCGTAGCATCGGCTCCATGCAGCTCGACGCCTCCTTCAGTCCGATTCGCCGTGTTTCCTACACCGTGGAAAACGCCCGCGTCGAACAGCGTACCGACCTCGACAAGCTGGTGCTGGACATCGAGACCAACGGCGCCATCGACCCGGAAGAAGCGGTACGCCGCGCCGCCAATATCCTGCAGGACCAGATATCCATCTTCGTGGATTTGAAGAGCCCCGAGACCAAGTCGATTGAATCGCCCGAACCCAACATCAATCCGTTGCTGCTGCGGCCGGTGGACGATCTCGAGTTGACCGTGCGTTCCGCCAACTGCCTCAAGGCCGAGAATATTTTCTACATCGGCGACCTGGTGCAGCGTAGTGAGGTCGAGTTGTTGAAGACCCCGAACCTCGGCAAGAAATCGCTCACCGAGATCAAGGACGTGCTGGCTACTCATCAGCTGTCCCTGGGTATGCGCTTGGAGAATTGGCCGCCGGCGTCACTCAAAGGCAAACTGCCGGAAAAAGAATCTGCCTAAGGCAGTGTCATTAGAGGTTTGAGCTATGCGTCATCATAAAATCGGTCGGAAATTAAACCGTACCAGCAGTCATCGCGAAGCCATGTTCAAGAACATGGCGGCTTCGTTGATTCATCATGAAGAGATTCGCACCACCCTGC
>JANNJF010000108.1:0-9482 GCA_031405715.1 Gammaproteobacteria bacterium
TCACCGGCATGGCGATGCGGCCGGACATAACTGCCCGGTTCGATGGCATTACAAAAACGATTGATCGGATCATCCGTGGTCGGATGCAGGTTGTGATTGGCGCGCAGGCGCGGCGCGGCGACGGCCTTGGCGCTCAAGGCACGCAGCGTCTGGTGATCGATGATTTTCATACGTTTCCCGGGAAGGTGTCTGGACCAGGCGCGATTATACGCGATCCCGCTGCGGGAGCAGTACTGCCAGCGATGGCGCGCCTAGGTTGGCGGAGCCTCCGGCCAGTCGCCGAAGGGAAACGGCTGGTCCTCACTGTTATACGTGAGAAAACGCACAATCTGATAGATAAAAGTGCCGAGGTCCTGTCCGAAACGCAACAACCTGGCATTCGGCTGTCCGGTAAAGATGACGACGAGCAGCTGGAACACCACCACCACCGCCAGCACCACCTCGGCCAGGTGGAAGATAAAGGCAAACAGCAGCATGAATAACGCGCGCAACCAAGTAGCGTGTGACTTGATATTTTCCTTCACATTGTCTGACATAATGCTCCTTCGCAGGCGGCTGATGAAATAGTCATACTCCGAACCCTCACGGGGGGGAAGCATGTCCAGCTAATAGGGCTCTTAGGTAGGGCACTACACATCTAATAGCAACCATACTGCTGCGCGCCGCGTAGTGCCAGCATTAATGGGTGCGAGCCTGCACGTGGCGTTGACAGTTGCGTTGACGGCGCGTAAAAAGAGTTCACAGGGTGACACATACATCACGCAAGGAGATTGATATGCGGCAACTTTTGGTATCCCTCGCCATTACACTCGTTATTGTCAGCCCGGCCCTGACCGCCGACGTCCTCAAGCCTTACAAAGTGACCTTTCGCACCACCGACTGCGCCGGCGATACCGGCATGGCCAGCGTCGATGTGGATCGCATCGAAAAAATCCGCGGCGTGGATTGCGGACCGGACAAGAGCGGGCGGCAGCTCAAGCAGGTGCTGGTCAGACCCGTGGGCAAGACCTCGGGTTATGAGGTCTTCATGGTCACCGCGGAAGACGCGGGCAAAATCGAGAAACAGATCAACGACTACATGGATGTGCGCAAAAAAACCCTGGAAGGCGGTAAAACCCTGATCATCGAACACTGAGCCGTGGATCGAGCTACCCTCGGGACATGAAAAAATCGATCGAAGACTACCCGCTGGATGAACTCAAGGGCATTTATCGCGCGCTGCATGCGCAACTGCCACAGCACCCGGAATTGATGGATTCCGATCTGCTGCAGGACCTGCAACGGCTGTTGCAGCAAAAAGCCCGTGCCGAGGGCGTGGATGTATCGCTGCACGCGATGTGGTCCGCCTGGCTAGACGGCTGACGGCAAAGACCGATCCTACCCGCAAGCATGTATTGTTAATGACGCGTCGCCTTGAGCGATCGGATATTGAACTGCTTGAGTGCTTCGAACCAGAGTATGCCGATAACCCCCGCCACCACGCACAGCAACAGATCATCGGCATGCAGGCGCGAGAAGCGGAAGATCTCCCGCAGCACCGGCACATACAGCACCATTAACAACAACACGCTGGTGCCGCCGGTCACCCACCACAAGGCCTTGTTCGGCAGGCGCAACAAAGCCACGATGGTGCGCGTCCACGAACGATTGGTGAAGATCAAGGCCAGATTGGCGATCACCAGGGTCACAAAGGTCATACTGCGCGCCTCGTCCGCTCCCATGCCGCGGTAAATCGTCATACCAAAGACGGCAAGCACCATCAGCAGCACCCCCATCCCCTGCAGCAGGCTCAACCAGAGTGTACGCCCATCGAACAGCGGCGCGTTCGGATCGCGCGGCGGGCGTGTCATGATATCCGGCTCCGGCTCCTCGGCCTCGAACACGATGGAACACGCCGGATCGATAATCAGCTGCAGAAACACGATTAGCACCGGCGTCAGAATCAACGGCCACTGCAGCAGTACCGGCACTAGCGCCAGTCCGACGATAGGGACATGTACCGCCAGGATATAGGCCATGGCCTTGCGCAGATTGTCGGCGACGCGCCGCCCGAGCTTCACCGCCTCGACGATGGAAGAGAAGTCGTCGTCCAGCAGCACCAGGGCGGCGCTCTCGCGCGCCACGTCGGTGCCACGCCCGCCCATGGCGATGCCGATGTGTGCCGCCTTGAGAGCCGGCGCGTCGTTCACGCCGTCGCCGGTCATGGCGACGACTTCGCCGTTGGCCTTGAGCGCTTGCACCAGGCGCAGTTTCTGTTCCGGTACAACGCGCGCAAAGATATTCACCTCGTTTATGCGCCGCTGCAGTTCCTCATCCGACATGCGATCGAGTTCCACGCCGGTGACCACGCTATCGCGCGGCGTCAATCCGATCTGCCCGGCGATGCTGCTGGCCGTGCCCGGATAATCGCCGGTGATCATGATCACACGCATGCCGGCGCTGTAACAGGCCGCCAGTGCCTGCGGCACACTCGGGCGTATCGGGTCGGCGAGACCGACCAGGCCGAGAAACTCGAATTCAAAATCATGCTGTATACCGGGCAGTTCGCGCGCCTGGAAGCTCGCGCGCGCCACCCCCAGGACGCGCAATCCATCACTCGCCATGGCCGCTACATGCCGCGCCAGCGCCTGCTGTTGCGCTTCGGGCAGGTGACACAGATCGACAATCGCCTCGGGTGCACCCTTGGCAGCGATGATGTAGTGCCGACCGTCGGGCGCCTGCCAGACATGCGACAAGGCCAGTAGCTGCGATGACAGGGGATATTGGCGCACCAGCGACCAGTTGGCGTGCAGGTGCTCGGTATGCGCAAGCGTCTCCTGCCCCAACCGGCGCAACGCCTTCTCCATGGGATCAAACGGGTCGCGCTGACTCGCCAGAATCGCGAACTCCATCAGCGCATGAAAACTTTCCGGCAATTCCTGCGCCTGCGATGGCACATCCAGAAAACCGCCGTCGGCATACAGCCGGCGCACCGACATGCGGTTCTGCGTGAGGGTGCCGGTCTTGTCCACACACAGCACCGTGGCCGCCCCCAGGGTTTCCACCGCCGGCATGTGGCGCGTCAGCACCTGCTTCTGTGCGATGCGCCAGGCGCCGAGGGCGAGAAACACCGTTAGCACCAACGGGAACTCCTCCGGCAGTATCGCCATGGCCATGGTCAGGCCCGCGAGCAGGCCATGCAGCCAGTCATCGCGCGTCACACCGTATACCACCACAACCACCAGACACAGCGCCAGGCCGGCCGTCGCGAACAGCCGGACGAGACGTCTGGTCTCATGCTGCAGTGGGGTCGGCTCGGGCTGCAGTCGCTGTAATGCCTTGCCGATGCGGCCGATCTCGGTATGAATTCCGAGAGCCTCTACTTCAACCAGTGCCTTGCCCTGCACCACCAGGGTACTTGCATACACGAACGGGGTGTTATCGCCACCGGGGCGCGCCACGGATTCAACGGTATCCGTGGCGCGCTTGCGCACCGATACGGACTCACCGGTCAAGAGAGATTCGTCCACGGACAGACTACTGCACCACAACACACGCCCGTCCGCCGGCACACGGTCGCCCTCGGACAACACCAGCAGCTCGCCGCGCACCACCTCGCGTCCGGGTATACGTTGTTCCTTGCCGTCGCGGATCACCAGCGCGCGCGGACTGGACAGGTCGCGCAACGCCTCCAGGGCACGTTCGGTCTTGCGCGTCTGGTACAGCGTAATACCCATGACCACGCCGACGAAGGCCAGCAGCATCAGGGCCTCGCGCCTGTCTCCCAGCAGCAGGTAAATGCTGCCGCAGGCGAGCAGCAGCAGGAACATCGGCTCGCGCACCACAGCGGCGGCGATGGCCCACAGGCTGCGCGGCCGGCTCGACGGCAATTCGTTGTAACCGTCGGCACGCAGGCGCGCCACGACGGTGTTTTGCGTCAGCCCGGTCAAACCGGCAATGTCTGCTTCGTTTAGCACATGTGTTCTCTTTGCCAAGAAAAGTGCGCCTGGTCGCCAGCATGCCACAGTGTTATCCCTACGGCCACGGGGCGATGGGCAGTGATGCGACGCTGTTTACGCGGGCAGCATGGGCTAAATTCTGCCGCGCTGAATTTACGCGTATTCATCTGCACGAGCGCGCCCTGTCCATCATATAAAACACGGCGTACACGCAAGTGCACGATTGGCGCCGCGAAATGTTATGCTAGCCAGCAACTCGACCATTGAGCGATCGATTGTGCAAAAGCTATTTATCGTTGGTTGCGGTGATATCGGCCGGCGCACCGCTGCACTGTGGCAGGCACGCGGCGCCGATGTTGCCGCCCTGGCGCGCAGCGACGCCAGCACGCGTCAACTTCAGCAACTCGGCATCACACCGGTGACCGGTGACCTGGATCGACCCGTCTCCCTGCAACACTTGCCATTGACCTCTGCCCTGCTGTATTACTTCGCGCCGCCACCCGCGCACGACGATACGGACCGGCGCATGCGCGCCATGGTCTCCGCCATGACCAACGGGGCACGACCCGACAAGATCGTCTATATCAGCACTACCGGTGTCTACGGCGACAACCACGGTGCCTGGGTAACGGAAGACACGCCACTGCAACCGAAGGCGGCGCGCAGCAAGCGGCGTGTCGACGCGGAAAGCGTGTTGCGCGCCTTCGGCCAGGAACATGGTGTACCCGTGATTATCCTGCGCGTGCCCGGTATCTATGGCCCGGGACGCTTGCCGATCGAGGCGATCAAGACGCGCCGGCCGGTGCTGGACGAAAACGAATCCGGCTACACCAATCGCATCCATGCGGAGGATTTGGCGCGCGTCTGTGTGGTCGCCGCCGAACGTGGCCGGGCCGACACGGTTTATAACGTCTCCGATGGACACCCGAGCAGCATGACCGGCTACTTCAACCTGCTGGCAGACGCCCTGGGGGAACCGCGCCCACCGGTGGTCAGCCGCGCCGAGGCGCAACGCGTGCTCAGTGCCGGCATGTTGTCTTATCTGGATGAATCGCGGCGCGTCGATAACCGGCGCATGCGCGAGGAGTTGGGGGTAGAGTTGCTCTATCCCACGCTTGAGGCCGGTCTCAGGGCGAGCCTGGCAGCGGGGTAAGCTTGGAGAGCGGCGCCCAGCCGCCGCTTTTATAATGATGGCCCTTAAGGAACCTCTGAACAAGTTCCCTCTCCCCCGTGCACTTCGGGGGAGAGGGAACCTAGCATCATCGTTTCTGCCACTTGTTCAGAGGTTCCCTAGCCCCCGACTCCAGAATCCGGGAATTGGTTTATACTGGCGGCAAGCCAACTCACCCACGTCAGGTCCGGAATAAATCCATGAAGAATATCTATGAAGTACAGGCCGAGGTCGACCCGCTGCAGGCATCGGAAAAACTGTCGGCCACGGAGACCACCTTTGTCAGTTGTTATGTGCCGGCGGACGATCTGGAGGGTGCGATCCGTTTAGCACGACGACAGTTGGAAAAGGATAGCTATCGGGTGGTGGAATTGGAGTGGGTGGTGAAAATCGATACAGACGAGTGGACGTCGGACGATGAAGACGCGCCGTCGAAGGCGGATCTTAAGGACATGCTGACATCCGGCACTATTACTTATGGAACCTTCTACTGCTACGAGAAGAATCTGGGGTCTGGACAATAATCTATTGCCTGGCCAGAAAGCAGGAAAACCTACAACAATTTTTTCGTAGGACACCACTTCGTGGTGAGTGCGGCGGCGAGCCGCCGCTAAGAAAGCGGGGGGCGACCTCCGGCACTCCAGAAACGGCGACACTATTTGTCAGTCGCCACACCGCGCAACACCGCCAACTGCTGCACTATCGGCGTCACCACCGGCTCCATCTTTTTGTTCATCAGACTGCCGACCGCCGTGGTGCGGGAAAAAATCGTATTCAGCAGATTCTCATCCACCTGCGACAACGTCAGCAAGGCCACCACTTCATCCCCCAGTTCCGGCAGCGCCTGCGCCAACGCATTCAACGGCGCGTGCTCACTCGCGCCCGCCAGTGCCGCGCGCCAGGATGCCTGTGCCACCTGCAGTATGGCCTGCATATCCTGCGGCGCCGCATCCAATTGGCAGGGCTTGAAGTACGCGCCGATGGCATTCAGCAGACACACCGCCGCATCCTGGTTGGACGGGCGGAGCAGGGCCTTTTCCGCCACCTGCATAAACGTCTGGCCCGGACCCTCGAGTGCCCGCAGCAGCAGCGCGGCGCTACGGTTGCCGGCGCTGGCCAAGGTTTCAAGTTGGACGGCATGCTGCGCCAGGTCAGTGCGCGCCGGCAGCGGATCTGGCAAGGCATGCGGCTCGGTCGCAAGAAAGCCGATGAGCAGGGCCGATTTGTTCTTGCCCTTGGACCAGAGTCCGCGGCGCGTCTCGGCATCGATGAGACCGGGCTGCAGCACCAGGCGCACGGTGTTGATCATGGGCAGCGGTTCCGTTTCGAAGGGCAGGTACTCCACCAGATAACTCGCCAGCACCTTGCCCATGGCACCCGTCACCACGCACTTCCGCTCCAGCATGCAGCGCGCGTTGTCCGGCGTGGGCAAGGCCCACCAGGCGCGGCGCGCCAGCTCGTCCGTCAGTCCTGGGGCGCCCGCCACCGCCACCACCGCCTCCGGGTCACCCAACAGGAGCAACTCCGCCAGGCGCGCGTCGCGCGTCTGGCCCATGCGCGTCCAGCGCTGTAGATAGGCGGGATAACCGCCGGGGGAACCGAGCACATGGCCCGACAACAGCTCGCGCACGTGGCGCAAATATTTCTCGGAACGACCGGTGGCGTGCAGGCGCACCTTGGCCTCCGTGGCGCCGGTCAGACCACACACGGTCATGCTCGACTCGTCGATGCGGATGGCTTCGATGGGGTTGGCCAGCAGGACATTCAGCCGTAGGAGGTCTTCGTTCGAGAGTTCCAAGGGGGTACCGTTCTCAGATAAAAAGCCAAAAACTATTGATCATTCGCCAAGCGCATCCAAGGCACTGGAAATAAGACAGGCTAGTTTAGCTGAATCCGCTGTCCCCAGGGTACCTTGGCCTTGCCCTTCACCAGCCAGATCACGGGATAGTATGGAGCGACCTGGGGAAACTCCCCTTCGGCGTCGGTAAAATACAGCAACAGATCCGGCTGACGGTCCTGCCGTTCCAGCCACTGGAAGGCCGGGATAAAATTAGTGCCGCCACCACCCTGCAGTGACACCGGCAGACGCAGCTCGTCCCATACCTCAAACTGCCACGGCCCGCCTTCGCTCACGTGATCGTCGCAGGCATGCAGGGTGATGCGCGCGCGCATCTGCCCCTTGAGCGCGTTCACCTCCGCCAGGAACTCGCGCATCTCGCCGTCGCCGATGGAGCCGCTGGTGTCGAGGAACACACTCAGCTCCACCTGGCTGCTGCGCAGGCTCGGCAGGATGGCCGCGCCCTCGCGCCGCGACGGGCGCATGAAGCTGTAGTCGTCGCGCGCACTGGCGCTCATGTAGCGCGCCAGCAGCATGCGCCACGGCAACTGCGGCTGCAGCAGGTGATCCACCATGCGCGCCATGGAGCCGGACATCTTGCCCGCCTGCTGCGCCTGTTGCGCCGCGCCCGCCAGGCGCTGACGCCACTGCACGCTGAGATTTTCCCGTTCCGTCTCGCTCAAGGGCGGCGGCTGCGGCGCGCCACTGCGACCGCCAGGCGAGCCCATGGATGGGCGAGGTAGTGCGCTGTCGGGAGCAGGCGCCGAGATGGCGGAAGTACTGGAAACGCAGGAGTTGTTTCCAGTGGTGTCGATGTTGGGATCGGGCTCGCCTTCACGCGCCTGGGCGCCCTGGTATTGCTCCGACTTCTGCTTGCCGGGCTTTTGTTCCGGCTCGCCGTCACTGCCACCACCACCGCCTTCGCGCTGCTGCGGCTGTTCACCCTGTTCCCCGGCGTCCTCGGGTTGACGGCTCTCGCCGTGATCCTGCTGCTTCTGTTGTTGCTTCTGCTGGTCGTCGCGGCTGTCGTCCTCGTCGTAGATATGCTGATCGAGGGGTTCGTCGTTGGTGTTTTCGTCGATGTAGGGGTAGATCTCTTCCGCCGTCATGCCGTCGAACGCGTCCAGCAGCAGGGTGCCCGGGGGCGGGCGCAGGCCATCCTTCACCAGCAGCGGGTTGATGGCGTTGTCACAGGCCACATCCCAACGATGTTTGACCCGATGCTGACGACGCGCGAAGTGCGACAGCGCACAATGCAATGCCTCGTGCGCCAACATGAACTGGGTATGGTCGAGGCTGATGGCGCGGATATAGGCCGGGTTGTAGTAAAACGCGCGCGCGTCCGTGGCGGTGGTCTTGCACCACGCCGGGTCCGCCGCGATCATGGGCAGGCGCAACACCAGGGCGCCCAGGAACGGCTTGTCCAGGATCAGGCGCGTGCGCGCCGCGCTCAATTTTGTTTCGATGTCGTCCGGATCGGCCATTACTTACATGTCGAACAACATCACATCGGCGATGGTCTTGGCCCAATTGGAAAACTGCGGCACCGCGAATACCTTGCGGCCGATGGCGCGCTGCATGTCGGACACCAGCATCACGCCCATCTCCCGCTGCGGGAAACGCGCGGCGTAATCCAGGATGCGGCCGTAGATGTCCATCTCGTCGGGGGTGTTCTGCGCGCGGATGGCGCGCCCCACCAGGGCCGAGGCCACGGCGTATTGCAGATCGATCTCCCGCGGCACCGGCACCGAGTCGCCCGCGCCGTTGATGATGCCATCGATATCCGGCAGGTTGTCGAGGTTCTCCACGAAGGCCTGCAGCTCGATGCCCGCCGCCGGCCCGACGCAGGCCTGCAGGGCGCCGCGCAACAGGTCGGTGTGGTCGTGAAACTTGTGCAGGGCGCGGTGGGCAAACTCCCACGAGCGCGGCGACGGAAAGGCCACCGGGTTGTGCGCCGGATCGAAATCGAACAGCAGCTCCGGACGGAAACGCAAAAACGCGATCACGCGGTCGTCGATGCCATTGGCATAGGCCCAAGCGACCCAGTCGTCCAGATGGGTGTCCACCTCGAAATGGGAAAAACGGTTGGCCAGGGGCGACGGCATGGCGAAGGTCACGCCCCGATCCCCCTGGCGATTGCCGGCGGCGAAGATCGCCCAGCCGTCGGGAATGCGATAGGCGCCGAGGCGCCGGTCGAGGATCAGCTGGTAGGCGGCAGCCGACACCGTGGGTGCGGCGGAGGTGATCTCATCCAGAAACAAAATGCCCTCCTCCCCGTGGCGCTTGGCATCCGGCAGCATGGACGGTATCGCCCACTCCACCATATCGCCGGAGCGGAAGGGGATGCCGCGCAGATCCGTGGGCTCCATCTGCGACAGCCGAATGTCGATCACCGGCACGTTGTGCTTCGCCGCCACCTGGGCGACCATCTGCGATTTGCCGACACCCGGCGGGCCCCATAACATAACCGGGGTGTGATGGCCGACGCGGGTACTGGTGAATTCCCGATCGAGGATGGCAAGCAAATGCAGGGGGC
>JANNJF010000109.1:0-3991 GCA_031405715.1 Gammaproteobacteria bacterium
GGTTGGTCGAACGAGCGTCCGGAAATATTGACCGCGATCGCCGGCAGCAGCGGCATACGCTGCAGCACCGCCACGGCCTCGCGGATCACCCAACGATCGATGTCGAGGATCTTGCCGGTCTTCTCCGCCGCCGGGATGAAATGCCCGGGCATGATGACCAGCGTCGGATCGGACTCGTCCAGCATGCGCACCAACGCCTCGACGTGGCTCAGGCTCCCGTCGGTGGTGTGGTACACCCCCTGAAAGTGCAAGCGCAGCAGGTCGCGCTCGAGCGCATTACTGATACGTTCGTGCCACGACAGCCGATGCAGCATCTCGCGCGAGGTGTCGCGATCCGCACGGTACACGCGCCAGGCGTTCTTGCCCGCTTCCTTCGCCTGGTACATGGCGGCATCGGCATGCGCGACCAGTTCTTCGGCGTTGGCGCCGTGCGTCGGGTAAAGCGCGATGCCAAGGCTTGTGGTGAGGCGCAGGTTCTGCCCTTCGAAACGAAATGGGATCTGCGCGATGGCACGGATGACGCGCTCCGCCAGATGCGAAGCTTCGATCTCGGAGGTCTCCGGCAACAACACCGCGAACTCGTCGCCACCGAGGCGCGAGATGATCTCGTGGCGCCGCACCAGTGCGCTGACCTCGCCTGCGACACGGATCAACATGGCGTCGCCGGCGCGGTGCCCGAAGGTGTCGTTGATGTATTTGAATTCATCCAGGTCGAAGAACAGCAGCGCGCCGCGGTTGCCGCGGCGATCCACGTCCAGCAGCATGCGCGACAGCTCCTCCTGGAAGCGATGGCGGTTATACAGGCCGGTGAGGGAATCGCGCTCCGCCAGGTATATCAATTGTTCGGCCGTCTGGCGCTCGCGCGTGACATCCTCGTAGATCCACAGCCGCCCGATGAAACGCCCCTCGTGATCGCGCACCGGGTAGGAGAGCTGCGTCATCACGCGTCCGTCGGCCATGACGATCTCGAAGGTCTCGCTCACCTCGTGCGTGTCGAGCACGTGCAGGATGTGCTTGGAGAAATGATCCGGCCGCGCCAGCACGTTGGCCGAATAACCCAACACGTCGTGCGTGCGGCGCCCGGCGAGTTCGATGTCGTCCGGGATCAGCCAGATGCGGCGAAACGCCGGGTTGAAATAGATAACGTGATGCTGCACGTCCTCGAACAGGATGCCGATATTCATGGCCGATAGCAGCGAACTCATACGCGCCTGCTCCTGTTGCGACTGCAGGACCAGGCGTTTCTGTATATCCTCGGCCTGCTCCAGTGCCAGCACCTTGTCGCGCAGCGCGAGCTCCATCTGCTTGCGCTCGCTCACATCGCGCACGCTCGAACGCTGGCCGAGGAACTCGCCGTTGTTCCCGTAGATGGGTTGCCACGAGACCGCCGCCCAACGCAGTGTCCCCTCCTTGCGGCGTAGCTGAAATTCGAAGTTGCGGCCGCTGCCGGCACGCTCGAGCTCGTCGCGCAGGCGCTCGCGCGTCGTCACGTCGTCCACCAGGCCCATGGGGAAATCGGCCATCGCCAGGCATTCCTCCGGCGTGTAACCGGTCAGGCGGGTGACGGAGGGATTAACCCAGATCAGCCGCCCGTCCGGGCCAACCCAGTTTTCCCAATCCACGGTATAGTCGGCGATGGCGTGAAAGCGCTGCTCGCCCTCGCTCAACGCCACGACTGACGCGCGCGATTTCTCCTGCATGCGGTTGATGGCCGTCACCAGTTCGTCGAATTCGTCCGGCGCGCGCCGCGGCGCGCGCGGCAACGCGAGCGCGGTCGAGGGTGCACGCACATCGAGGTCCTGCAGATAGCCGGTAATGGCGAGCAGATGCCGGTTCACCTGCCGGTAGAACAACACAAGCATGAATCCGGCGACCAGGAAGGTCTTGCAGGCGTTGCTCGCGAGTATGATGACGGCCTGGGCCAGGAGATGACGGTAAACGGAATCGAGGCTGGCCACCACCGTGAGCGTGCCGATCTGGCGTGACGACTCGCGATAGCGGTACGCCAGCGGGTAGCTGCGCTCGATTACATTGTGCGAACCGCGTTTGCCCGCCTCTGCCCACAGGTTCCCGTCCTCGTGCACCGCCGCGTATTCGAAATTCGGCACCTGCACGATGCCTTCGAGTTGCAGCCCGAGGTCCTTGATGTTGGTGGCCCAGAGCGATTGGGTCAACGCCTTCAGGTGCACTTGCTCGACCTGCGCCAGATCGGCCTCGATGCCCTTGATGTCATGCCGGTACTCCCACCAGAGCTGCATGCCCGTCAGGACCAGGGCGATGGCCGAACTGAACAGGATGATGGCGATGGCCAGTCGGCGGGCGATCGGCGAGCGCAGCATGTCCCGGCGGCGGCCGAAATCACTCACGGCGAACGCGCCTCGGTGTACGGCAGGAGCTTCTCGCGGTACGCCCGTTGGTAAAATCCCTCGCGTTTCAGCGCGCGCAGCGCCTCGGCAAGCCTGGGCACAAGATCCGCATGCCGCTTGTGCAGATAGATGAACATCGAGCGGGTGGCAAGCGGCGGCTCAAGCACACGCACGTCCTTCAGCCCCAACTGCTTGACGATCGCATGCCCCATCCAGCGCGTGTATAACGCCACCTCGATGCGGTCCAGCTCGAGCAGCCGGAACAGCTGTGCCGGATCGTCGGTGGTGAACACGCGTTCGGCACCCACCAGGTTATGCTCGTATATTTTCCAACCCTTGATATGCCCGACCGAGCGTTGGCGCATCGCCGCCCAGTTCGATGGGATCGAGGCGTCCTTGCTGAACGCCGTGAACTCCCAGTCGACCAGCTTCTCCGGCACGCGGATGAGATTCGGATATTGCTTCTCGAGACCGGCGATACGCACCATGTCGCCGTCCTCGATGCCGGCATTGGCGTTGATCAGCCCGCGCTCGGCCGGCAGTTTCACCAGCTGCAGTTCGACCCCTACGCGGCGGAACGCCTCACCCGCGACGACGTCGAGGAAACCGCTGCGATCCGCAGTGGTGAACGGTGGGTCGTTGGTGTCGTTGAGCACCAGCACCCGCGCCTCGGCCACGAGCGCTGCCGTCGACATGAGCGCCAAACCCAGCGCGCCTAACGGCGCCCGGCAACGGCGCCCAAGGTTCCCCCAACCCTGCATGCAGCATCTCCCTCCGTGGGTGCCCGGCAGGCGGGAAAGTCCCGCCCTGTGTCGATGGGTGTGCCAACGATCCCGGTCAGGAACGATATTGATTTTTCGTGCGATCGCCCTCTTTCCAGGTTACAGCAAATATATGCGTCATACTACCCGGGGCATCCACGTGCTGGAGCGTGCAGCACGAATATACGCATATTACGCTTTAGTTTTCCGCCCGCCCGGCATAGACCCAAACCGATGCCGGCGGAAGATTCCAGAGCACGCGGGCGACCCGCGCTCCCGATACGCCCAGGGCGGATACCAGCACATCCGGAATCGGCGGTAGCGGGGAGTAGGTGAATTGCACCAGCATGCCGCGCGCGCCCAGGACGCCGAATATCTGGCTCAGTACACGCGTGCGCGTCCGGCTGCGCATGCCTAACAGCGGCAAACTCGAAACCAGCGTGCCGGGTCGCCCCACCCCGGCGCTGTGCAGAAGCTCCTTCAGGCGGGCGGCGTCGCCACACAGCACGATGGCCTCCGGGAAGCGCCGTTTGAGTGCATCGAACAGCACCGGATCCTTCTCCACAAGAACCAGTTGTTGCGGCGTTAATCCACGCGCGATCAAGGCGCGGGAAATCGCACCCGTGCCGGCGCCGAGTTCCACCACCCTACCACGACCCGGCTCGACCTGCGCCGCCATCGCCTGGGCCAGGCCCGATCCACTCGGCAATAGGGCCCCGGTCTGCAGCGGGTTGCGCAACCAGGCGGACAGGAGCTGCTTGTTATGGGCGATACTCATTATCAACGGAGCTCCTTGAAACGGATTTGTATGACTGCCGCGGCCATAATCTGACCACGAGCTTGCGCGCTTCGTCCAGCAACAGC
>JANNJF010000110.1:0-18541 GCA_031405715.1 Gammaproteobacteria bacterium
GAACAACACGATTCGCGTCATCCAGCGCAAAGCGTATGGCTTCCGCGACGAACAGTATTTGGGCATGAAGATTATTACTCACTTTCTGCCGGAGCTCCCAAAACATGCAAAAATCACCCACACGATTCCGCGTTGAGCCATAAAAAGATATGGATATACCATCATTAGAAGTAGTTTATTATCCCAGGCCTGTACCATCTGGTCCGGCATCTCTTACATTTATGGGATTAATATTCGACAAAATACATTTTCCTCGCGTTTACTTTCCATATGATAATTACGATCTGACTGAAGTTATTAAAGAAGCTGAAAGGTTACAAAATCTAGAACGTATTGATTACAACACTGCGGTGTTAATTGGTTCATTGCGTTTTTTACCTATTGCAAACCAATTAAGGGAATTTTGCTATTTTACTGGTAAAGAAAGTGAAGCCTTCGGTAATGATGAAGAAGGAACCCAAGAGATAATAAAAGCATTAGATGTGGAGCTATTCGGCCCTCCAGAGGAAAATTTCATACCAAATATATGAAAAAAACTTTGTTAAAGGGTTACCTGGAAATGAAAGCTCAATACATTATCCAGGCCCTCTTCAGTATCCAGCAAGTGCATTGATTTATAGTGCCAAGCATGGCATTCCTCTGATCAATGATGATCTACATATGCCTGTGCCAGCACGAGGCGGTGACAGCCCAAAAAATAATTCAAAATTATTAGCAACAATTCTTGCGATGGAATGCGCTAGCTTTGTACTGCCAAAATTGAAAATCTTGAACCCACAAGAAATATTAGAAATACGACATGAGCTATCTGATTATCTTGTGCCTTTCAGAGTGAGCACATTAAGGCTTGCCGGAGAACTTAATAAGGCGATAACTAATGCAAGTAATAATGAAGAGGTTATACAGGCAGCAAAATTTCTTGTTGAAACAGAAGTGCAACCGTCTCTTTTAGAGCTCCAAAACGTAATCAATGCCCCAAGCAGAAAATGGTACTACCGTGCATTTGATGCAGCTAAGCAGGTGCCTGAGCTAGCTACGGCATATGCAACTATGTCACAAAATCTAGCTATTGCCAAAACACTAGCAGCAATTGGCAATATCCTAGTTGACATACATGCAGAAAAAGCGGAAAACGCGGCTAAACGTTCAGGCATGTATTATTTATTAAAATTGAAAGAAGCAAATGAATAAAAAGCCTAACAATCATCTCCAGCGGAAAACCTACCCGCTCCGCCTATCGGCTACGCGGGAAGTTTTCCGCTGAGCAAGGCGTTAGCTGCCATTCAAAAATGCGAGAAAACCAAACACCAGATGTTGGCCTTACGAAAGCCATTTCCATAGTTTATATTTTCTTTGGCATTGCTTTCGCAATAGCTGCGTTAGAAAGTGCAGAGATAGCGGGAATAAAGTTAAACTGGAAAAATGATATTTGGGTTCCGTTATTCTGGATTCTAGCGGCAGTGGGAACACTAAGGCGCACGAAATGGGGAAGATGGATGTCCTACGTCTTTTCAAGCATATTCCTCTTGGGCGTACCAATTGGAACCCTTTTTGGAGGATTTATGCTTTGGCACCTTACGAAATATCGAGTGGCGTTCAATAGATGGTATTAGCAGCTAACAACTGGTTCGTGCGGACGCCATGGGACAAAGTTCCGTTTCCTGTAACACCTGCGGCTGGCGCCGCACAACCAGGTCGTTGGGCATCATGAAAAAGACTCCTCTCACCATTGAGATGTTTGTGGACAAAATCCCTTCGTCTCTATTTTCACGGTCAGGCAAAGTTTTCTATTCAGGCCGCGAGGCATTTTCCTCGCCAACGTCGTTATATGTGCTTGGCATCAATCCGGGTGGCGCACCATCAAACCACGACGAAGAGACGGTGCAGAGTCACACAAGCGATGTGCTGCATTCACTTGCACCTAACTGGTCTGCCTACAGAGACGAATCATGGGAGGGGGCCAGCCCAGGAACCTACGGCATGGCTCCGCGAGTCCTGCACCTCTTCATCACTTTCGGCGTCAATCCGGGGCGTGTGCCATGCAGCAATCTATATTTTGCGCGCTCACCTCGCGAAGCGGGTATAACCCCTGCTGAAGCAAAGGAGCTTTCTGATCTTTGTTGGCCATTCCACGCGTATGTCATTGAGAAGCTAAAACCACGAGTCGTTCTTTGTTTCGGAAAAACAGCAAGCAATTACATCAGAAAAAAGCTCAAAGCAAATACACTCATAGGGCAGTTTATTGAAACAAACAATCGCCATTGGCGAAGCCAGGCCTTTTCCAACGAAGCTGGCGTCAAGGTTATCGTCGCAACGCACCCCAGCATTGCTGATTGGACGGTAAAAGATACAGACCCAACACAACTCATTCAGGAGTCGCTGCAATGATGCCCAACAACAGGTTCCAGCCGACGTTTTTGCCTCCGCTTCGCTCCGGCGAAAACGCGGCTGAACCTGGGCGTTGAGGCTGTAGAAAAACCTAAGAAACACCGCCATTTCTTGCTAAAATGACTCAACGCCACCACGAGTCACCCACCATGCCCAACTATATCCCTTACGATCCAAAACAAATCAAGTTGGTGGCGATCAGTTATGCGGATCAGTTACAACCCGGCACCTTTGAATTCGCCATCAACCACCTGATCGACCACAAACTGAAATAATAAATGGGGACAAAATAATAAATGGGGACAGATTTAAATAATAAATGGGGACAGATTTAATTACGACTGGAATAGAGAGAGTTGAATGAGTCGAAGTCAATTTAGAATAAAATCGCCTAACATCGTGTTCGAGGCCGACGCGGTGAAGCGGCACACCGTTTCCTGTTGTGTTTGTGCCCGCACGGCTCAACGCGGCGTTAGAGCCAATGAAAACAAACTGCCCTAAATGTAGCGCTAACCTCGACTTTCAGAGTCGGCGAACGCTTCGCTGTGCGCATTGTGGAATTTCACTCTCATACAATGCCCTACCCGCGAGATTGCTTTTGGTATTAGGTGGCGTAGTATTGCTCGCGGTAATTCTTCCAATCATTACACCGAGCACGAGCCCGCTCTGGACGCTGCAACCGGTGCTCATTTCAGGTTTAGTAATCATGGCTCTGGTTGTAGGTCTGAAAGGCTGGCAGCTGTATAGGACCAGGCCCTAGGCTCTAACAATTCACTCGTGCCGACGCCGGAGACAACGCGCCATGTTTCCTGATACTTTTCTGGCCGGCGCGGCACACCTCAATCGTGGGCGTCAATTACGAGAAAGACATGAACACACTGAATACCATTGAACTGAAGGCATTTGTGCCTGCCAAGGATTTCGAGCTTTCAAAACGATTCTATCAAGATATCGGTTTTACCATGGCGTCAGACTCCAATGGCGTTGCGTACTTTCACCACGAAAACGTGAGTTTCCTCCTGCAAAACTTCTTTGTTCAGGAACTCGCTGACAACTTTATGATGCATCTCCTGGTCGAAAGTGTTGACGCATGGTGGGCAAATATCCAGGAGAGAAAAATCGCAGAGAAATATGGTGTAAAAATTCTTCCCCCTGAACAGAGGCCGTGGAGAATGCGTGATTTCGTGCTTCTCGATCCGTCAGGAGTTCTATGGCGCATCGCAGAGAACACCCCATGAAAACGCCCAACAACTCGCTCCAGCCGACGTCGGCGCTAACGCGCCGCCGCAGCTGAGCGATGCGTTCGGCGGTGATGCATCCACCGCCTGGCTAGCCTTTTTCATCACGACATGGAGGAAATGATATGCAAAAACATAAAATTTCAATTTTGCTTGCTATAGTTGTTGCAGTGTTGCAAGGCGAAAACCTTGCTGCTGCGACAACTGTCCCGAATAGTAATTCTGTAGCAGGGAGCTTTATTAACCTCGACTTCGAAAGTGGCAGCACTACGGCCGGACTGGAACCATTCGGCTTTCTAGATTGGGCTGTGGCTGCGCCAGGATGGAGTCATTCTGATGGAGCGGATACCCAAATTGTCTATAACGGCGATACCCATGTTGGTATCACCCAATGGTTTCGCCTTAATGACGGTCTAGACAATCTGTTTGACGGTAATTATTCTTTCAGTTTTAAAAGTGGCGCGAAAACAACCTTCGGCGACCAATCGTGGGTTAATGCTTATATTTCTCAAATCGGCTTGATTCCTGCCGGCACAACAGCACTTCAGCTGCGCTCGACAGGGCCACTGGGAGTATGGTTGGGGGACGTTCAAGTTCCAATGATTGCTTTAAGTAACAACGCTTACACCGGTGATATTTCTATGTATGCGGGCCTGACAAAAGAACTGAGGCTAGTAAATCTTACGGATCCGTCTACGTACTATCCGCAGTCTATTGCAACTGTAGACAGCATTCAGTTTTTGCCAGTCCCACTGTCGCCAAGTGCGGTTTTTCTATTAATCGGATTACTTGGCCTTCCAATATTGAGGCGTAAATAGCGCCTGTAGCGTGGATTGGTCGATAGGCAATCCACCATAGCTTTAACAATGGTAGTGGTTTGGCTTTGTAGAGAAAATGAGAAAAGAATTAATTCTCGTTACCCTGCCCTCTCCTCTGCAATATTTTCCGCGGAGGATGGCCGAACAAGTCATTTCACCGGACCGCGAGAAAGCAGGCGGCGCTACGCGGCAAGCTCATTGGCGCGGCCGGTGAATTCCAGCGGTAGCCGTCAGAGAACTTTATGGTTGCTACGATGATTGAGTACAGTGAACGTCGTGACCTGCCGGTTGAGCAGATTGTTCTTCTTTATGGTGCGAACCGATGGTCCGCGGTGAAAGAACCGGAGATGCTGCGAGCCGCTTTGGCCAATTCTCATAGCCTAGTATCCGCCTGGAAGGGTTCGGACCTAATCGGCTTAGGTAACGCGATTTCTGATGGTTGTTTGGTGGTCTATTATTCGCATCTGTTAGTCCGCCCAGACTATCAAGGTATGGGTGTCGGAACCGAGATCATGAAAAGACTCATGGAAGAATACAAAGATTTTCATCAACACATGCTAGTTGCCGATGGTAGGGCAATTGAGTTTTATAGAAAGTGCGGCTTCACGCGCGCCGGTAAGACTGAACCCATGTGGATTTATGCCGGTCACGACCACTAAAAACTGCCGGCTAACTCTTATGAGGCCCCCACCTGTCAATAGCAATGAATCGCCTTTGACGAAGCCACCTTCGCCAGTCGTTCCCCCAGGCGGTAACAGAAACGGCGCGTTCTGACTTGATTTCCGGTTTCGGGTCCGGGACCTGCATGCCTTGCACCAAACACTTATCGAGGTTCTGTCACGCCCTGTCCTGGCCGCGTGCTGCCGGGGTTTCCCCGGCGACCTAGAAACTCATCCAGTCCCTTGTGCCGACCGATTCAATAAAGAGCGGGTTCAGACCCGGTCAGATCTGTCCAGTTAGGTTCCGGTTCGGGTAAGGGGCAGAGCACGCAAACACTTTCCTCCATCCGCTTGGGATCAGGCGGGCGCAAGACGGCGTCCCAATCACTGCCACGGGCTGCCGGATGCCAGGCCCACGGTCCGCTCAGGCAGTCGCGCTGCAGGAGGCTTTCGGGTTTCACGAACCTTTTCGGGCTTGATCCTGGGTGGCGCCGGTTAGGCAACGGGGTTGCGCCGTCTCCGCCCTTAACCTTTCACAAAGCGCTCCGGGTCGAAGACCGCGTTGCGCTTCAACATGAAGTACACCGCCCGCCCGAGCTTCTGCTCCAGGATGGAAAGCGCCTGCGCTTTGCCGTGGCGCGCCACGAGGCGTGCATGCAGTTTCTGGCCCGCGGGATTGTTGCGCAGATACAGGCAGGCCGCTTCCCCGAAGGCCCAGCGTAGATGTACGTTGCCGATCTTGGCCCCGCCGGTGCCGACCTTCTTGCCGGCCGATTCGCGCGCGCACTTGACCAGCCGGCCAGAGGACAGGAAGTTGCCGACCTGCTCGAAGCGTTCGATGTTCTCAATCTCGTACAGGATGGTGAGCGACAGGATCTCCCCAATCCCCGGCACCGAGCGCAGCAGGTAAAGGCCATGGCGGTCATGGGTCTTCGCCTGTTTCAAGATATACCGTTCCAGTGCCGAGAGTTCGCAGTCATAGGTATCGATGAGCGCCGTGTCGAGTTCGATACTCTTGCGCACACACGGCGAAGCAAAGCGTTCGCTCAATCCTTCGCGGTTGCTGACCCGGCCAATCTTCTTGCCGAGCTCTGGCAGATTGTACTGGCTGTTGGTGTTCTGGATATGCGCCAGCAGTTCGGCCCGCCGCTGCACCAAGGGGTTGCGTCGGCGTAGCAGGTCACGCGTGGCCCGCATCCGTTCGGGGTAGACATAGGCCTGCGGCAACATCCCGCCGCGCAGCAACACGGCAATCTCTGGGCGTCGATCTTGTCGTTCTTGGCCTTGCCAGCGTGGATCGCCTTCATATAGAGCGCATGCCCCAGCACAAAGGCAATTCCTTCACGCACGCACAGATCGGCCAGCCAGTACCCGATGAAAATACATTCCACCGCCACGGCCAAGTTGGCCCGATAGGGCTCGATCGCCCGCAGGAAGGGTTCCGGGCCAGCGGGGAAATCCCGGTGCAGCAATACGTCCCCGGCCTGGTTCAGGATACACAGATACATGGAACGGGCGTGCAGATCGATGCCGCAGTAACATTGGTGACTTTGGGTGTAGAATTGCATAAGGCCTCCTCCTCGTGAGTGTGGAATGCACTGTGGATGGTAGAGTTGTCTGCCAAGCCCGTATAGAGGGGGAGGCCTCAATGAGTATCATCGCGTTCGAGGCCGACGCGGCGAGACAGCGCATCGTTTCCTGCTGTGTACGTGCCCCGCGCGGCTCAATGCGGCGTTAGCCCTTGTTACTATGGAGAAAATATTAATGTCACTAAATCGTAGACAACTTCTCAAGTTTATCTCTGGAAGTGTTGCAGCAAGTTTATTCTCGACATCTTCCCTGGCACAGGCAAAACCTAAAATAAAGGCCATTGCTTTTGATGGTTTCGTCGTATTTGACCCAAGACCTATTTTCGGTTTGACAAAAGAATTATTCCCGGAGCAAGGCAACGCGCTTTCGCAACTCTGGTTTACGAAAATATTCGGCTATACGTGGTTGCGCACAGTCGGTGAGCATTACAAGAGTTTTAATGCTGTGATAGAGGACGCACTACTATTCTCAACAGAAAGTTTAAAGCTTGAACTGCCGCCTGAAAAACGAAAAAAATTAATGTCCATCTGGTCAAACCTGGAGGTCTGGCCAGATGTGAAATCAGCCTTGCAGCAATTTAAGAAGAATAATATACGGCTTGGTTTTCTTTCCAACTTGACCGAAGAAATGTTGCGAGCCAATGCAAAAAATTCAGGTATTGAGGGTGCGTTCGAATTTTATCTGAGCACAGACAGAGTTCAAGCCTACAAACCAAGTCCTCTAGCCTACCAGATGGGAGTTGAGGCATTTAGTCTTCCTAAAGAGAACATAACCTTTGCAGCTTTTGGTGGATGGGATGCGGCAGGAGCTAAATGGTTTGGCTACCCTACAGTTTGGGTTAACCGACTAGAGACTCCTATCGAGAAATTAGACTTCAAGCTCGATGGTATGGGGAAAGGCATAGATCAATTAGTAAATTTTGTATTACCCTAAATGCTTATCTCACGGTTTCAGGCTAACACGTCGCCCAACCTGACTCGCCACGTCAGCGCTTTGCGCTTCGTGGCTCGCAGGTTAGCTTGGCGTTAGGCATAAATAATGAGTTTTGACATCATCCTCCTCAATCCATCAGATATGTCGGTTGACGGCATAACTAGTTAACCATCTTTCGTGGTAATCACCAGGCAATTTCACTCACGATAACCTTCACTTTTTTGTAAAAAATAAATCCAGCTTTTGATAGCCAATTACCTTTAAGCAAAAGATAGGGTACTTTGGCATTGTTATAGGGCTTTTCTTTTAACGCATAGTCCCTGCAGCCTACACGCACCGCTATATTCCGTTCTTTTATTGAGTCAGCCTTGATACGTCATTAATCGACATATACTAGTGATCGTAGGGTAATAACGTACGACATCGTACCCTATGATCGCTAGCATGACAACCCTAAAAAAGCTCGGTATCCGGCTAAAAGAACTTCGCGAAAAACATGGCCTAACCCAGGAAGAGTTTGGAACAATTTCAGGTTTTAGCCAAAAGCACTATCAACAAATTGAGTCGGGTAATAAAAAGCAGATATGGCTTGAGACAGTTGAAAGATTAGCAGCAGCATATGGTTTAGAGGCATGGCAAATTTTATCACCTAACTGCCCGTCAAAAACAAAGCTGGCAAAAAATCCAAAGTCTTCCAAAATACATAATGCCAAAAAACATAACAAACGGGTCAAGAGCGACGCGCAAAACAATGCGAGCGTCTTATCCTAATCATTGCTTGCTCTAAGGAGTAGAACGTATGGGATACATGCTGTCTTCTCTTTGGAATCTACCCGTAAATGGAGATGAAAGACAATGCTTGAACTAAGACCCACGTGCGAAAACTGCAACAAACAGCTGCCACCCAGTTCGCTCGAAGCCATGATTTGCGCTTTCGAGTGCACCTTCTGCCAAACCTGTGTTGTGGAAATTCTGGGTAACGTCTGCCCCAATTGCGGCGGTGGCTTTTGTCCGCGACCCATTCGGCCGGCCACGAATTGGAAAGGCGACAACTTTTTGGGCGCCTATCCCGCCAGCGCCACGGTAAAGCACAGGCCCGTCGATCCCGGTGCGCATGAACAATTCGCTGCCCGGATTAAACCCATTGCGCCAGCGCGACGGTGAGACCAGCGGGTCGCAGTTGATGTAAGGTGGGCATTGCCCACCGCAACACGACTGCCGACGCTACGGATGGTGGGCGATGCCCACCCTACAAATACCTTGTTATGTACTTTCGTAATAACCAACAACCGTGCGGAACAGATAATAAAGATGCAGCACGAAGCGAATCAGTTAAGCCAGCCGTTGGGTCCGTTGGTTCCGGATTGGAAACCAGCCGCGCTCCCATCCGATACCTCCATGCAGGGCAGATTCTGCCGGGTGGAGATACTGAATCCCGATCGTCATGCAGCAGAGCTTTATGCAGCCAATGCGCTGGATAGCGCGCACCGCAACTGGACGTATCTTCCTTATGGACCGTTCAGTAGCTTCGAGGATTACCATGCCTGGTTGAATCAGTCTGCAGGGCGCAGTGACCCGCTATTTTTCGCCATCATCGACCAGGTGTCTGGAAAAGCGGTTGGCCTGGCCAGCTATCTGCGCATCGATCCGGAGAATGGCTCCATCGAAGTGGGCCATCTGAATTTCTCGCCGGTGCTGCAGCAAACAACCGCCGCCACCGAGGCCATGTATCTGATGATGGAAATGGCATTCGGCCTTGGCTACCGCCGGTACGAGTGGAAGTGTAACGCGTTGAACGCGCCTTCGCGCCGTGCCGCGCAGCGCTTGGGATTTTCCTTCGAGGGTGTCTTTCGCCAGGCCACCGTCTCCAAGGGCAGGAATCGCGATACGGCGTGGTATGCCGCCATCGATCAGGAATGGCCGGCGCTGCGCAGTGCTTTCCTGCGCTGGCTCGAGCCGGCCAATTTCGATGCTAACGGCAGACAACGTGTGGCGCTGACTGAGTTGACGGCACCAATTCTCAAGCAGTGCGGATAGAGGGTTCGATGTCGCACGTTGAGGTTAATCACACTAGCAGCAACATTATATGTCCGGTGATCCTTTGACGACCTACGGACGCTACCTCGACCAATTTAAAATAATTCTGCTCGATATGAACAGTACCTTCATGTTCGGTGAAGACCGTTTTCACGCTCACGAGGATTTCTTTTCCACCTACCTGCGACTCGGGGGTATCCGTCTGGACCGCACCGCGGTGGACGCGGCGATACGGAATTGCTACGCAGGCATGGCTGGGGCCTATGAAGATCCATCCAAGGTGGATGATTTCCCTTCCCTGGCGGAGGGCCTGCGGAATTACGCAGCGGTCGAGGAGGCTGACCTGTCCCAGCTCGAAGCGGTGTTTACCCATCACGAACTTGGAGGCATCCCCCAGGTCTATCGGGACTGTCTATTGCGCTTGAGCCGGTCGCATAAACTCGGCGTGGTCTCGAATATCTGGGCCAAGAAGGCGGCGTGGCTGGCTGAGTTCGAGCGGGCTGGTATCCACAATATTTGGCAGACGCTGGTTTTCTCGTCGGATAGCCGAAGTATCAAGCCTTCGCACCGGCTTTTTCACGCAGCGGCGACGGCTTTCGACGCTGCGTTATCCGATATCGTATTTGTGGGAGATAGTCTGCGCGTTGATATCGAACCAGCCAAATTATTCGGGCTGGCGGCCGTCTGGATCACCTCCGCCGCCCAACAACACCCCCTGGCGGATCGTGTTGTTCCCTCGCTATTGGCGTTGGAAACACTGCCGGCAGGTTAAGTGCTTATTTTTGCGCAGCACGGCTAATACAGCTGTGGTTTTTGATCTCGAACCTGCTATCGTCCTGCTGCGAATAAAATTTCGGTGCGCGCGGCGCACCTTACCCGGGCGCCAGATATTTGTTTGAAGATAAGCTTTCCATCTTTGCGTGGCGGCGCTGACTGAATCATGCTCAAGATCGAATAGGAGATGACTGTGTACAGGCTTGCTGCGTGCTTGCTTTTTATTTTTCTGACCGGCTGTGCGTCTTCACCGAAGAGTGAATCACCGCTGGACTATAGTCACGAGAAGGCGATTGAAGTGATGTTGGTAGGTCTGGAGGCGTCAGCCCTGGCCATGAATGACCTGCACAGCGCCACGGAGAAAGGAAAAATCGAGTCGCCGGACAAGGCAGAATTCTATGACTGTGTCTTTAGAAAGATCAACGAAGATACTCTTCGCAAAGCGATGATCCCGGTATACATGAAATATTATACAAAAGAAGACGCATTGGAGGCCATCCAGATATTGTCAACGCCCTATGGAAAAAAATTCAAGGCGGTGATGCATAGTGTGGCTAACAATGGTAAACAGGTTGTGCCAAATACACCGGAAGAGGCGCGTGAATTGGCAAAATATTCCCGTTTTATTCAGGGCCCTGTTATCGACAAGATGAGCCAGGAACTGAAGCGCACAGGGAAACGTATCGGCTTGACTAAGGCCATTCCCTGTATGATCTATGCACAGGCTTCCTTATAATGTCTTGCATCACAATCGCCAAGACGGCGTGCTGATTTTGGCGAGCACGTCAGTATGAAGTACTGTCCTGAATGTTCGGCCCGCCTGGAAGATAAGTCCATTGGTGGTGTGGAAAGAAAAGTCTGCCTTGCACCGGACTGCGGTTTTGTGCATTGGGATAATCCAGTTCCGGTGGTGGCGGCGCTGGTGCAGCATGGAGAAAATATCATCCTCGCACGCAATGCCCGTTGGCCCGCCGGTCGCTATTCGCTGATCACGGGTTATCTGGAGAGGGACGAAACTCCCGTGCAGGCGGTACAGCGGGAAGTGCAAGAGGAGCTTGGTCTTGCGGGCGTGGTGAGCGGGTTTATCGGTTGTTACTCGCTGCTTAGCGCTAATCAGATCATTCTGGCCATGGGCGTGACGGCCACGGGTGAGCTGCGTTTGGGGGAAGAGATTGCCGAGACAATACTGGTATCGCGCGAAGAGCTGGCGCATCGGCCCTTCGGGGATCTCATCATCACAGCGACGATTGTGCGCGATTGGTTGAATATGACGACCACGGCGAGTGCGGCACAACTTCCACGCACATAGATCCAGCCAGGACCAGTAGCGCTACGCTATGGAGTGCAGGGGCTTGACGCGCACTCCATGCAACAAGGTTTTTTGAGAATGTGTTAACATTACCCCCCTGTTACGGCTGAATCTGGTTATCCGGTAGATTTTTGTATGAATATCGATGATTTTGAAAGTCTCTCCCTCGCCGTCGGTCTGACGGTTCTGATCTCCTTTATGCTGTTCATTATCTATGACCTCGCGAAACAGTCGAAGGCGGGGCGCTATGGCTATTTCGTGTTGTTTGGCGCCCTGGGGTTTGGTCTCTTCGGGTTTGTCGCCAAGTCGGTCATTATGCGCATACTGAATTTATAACGTGGGTTCGGTCTGGACAACTTACTATAAAGCGCCAGCCTCGTTGTCTTCCGATTGTCTGTTCACTTTTTATATCGCCTGCCTTGGGGATACTCCGAGCTGGGAGGAATGGCACTTACTTAAGGGAACCTCTAAAAATTCGGAAATGTAGGGTGGATTAAGCGCAGCGTATCCACCAATCAATATGATTTTGTTGGGTTCGCCGCTATCGCGGCTTAACCCAACCTACATAAAAATCCAATTTTTAGAGGTACCCTTAAGCGGTTTCATCGTCAACGTAGGGCGGGTTAGGCACGTCTTTTGTGCCGTAACCCGCCGGATGTGCCTGCTGGCACACCGTAAAGAATGTCTTGTGTTGCTGTGCCACGCCTGGCGGGTTACGCAAACTACGCTCTTGTCCCCGCATGGGGGAACCCGCCCCACATTCTGACTTAAGCAAGTGCCATTCCGAACTGAGAGGAATATTTCTCCCGACTGGTGTCCGGTAGGTTTATACTGCTGCCATTCTAATATCGCTGTTTAGACTCTGTTTAAAAATGTGGCCTACGTGACGGTGGCCATGATGACCTTCGAGACCACTCATGCGCAAAAAGATTTTGTTGATCCTCGCCCACCCGGCGCACGCCAGTTTCTGCGGCGCCCTGGCCCGTGCCTATCTCGAGGGCGCAAACAAATCCGGCGCCGAGGTGCGTGAACTGGTGTTGGCGGATCTGCGTTTTGATCCGGTGCTGGCGGTCAATCCCGCGGATGCGCCACCCCTGGAACCGGACCTGGTACGTGCGCAGGACGATATCCGCTGGGCGGAACATCTGGTGTTTGTCTATCCCATTATGTGGGGGACCATTCCGGCCTTGCTCAAGGGATTTATCGAGCGTACTTTTCTCCCGGGCTTCGCGGTGAATTTCCGCCAGAACTCCCCGCTGTGGGACAGGCTCCTCAAGGGTCGCAGTGCGCGCCTCATCGTCACCATGAACACCCCATCCCTGATTTATCGGCTGGCCTTCGGCAAACCCGGGCACAACACCATGAAGAAGGCGATATTGAAATTCTGCGGCATCAAGCCGGTGCATATCACGGAGATGGCCTCGGTACAGCGCTCCAGTAAGGAAAAGCGCGAGCGCTGGATTGCCATTGCCCGGGAACTGGGGTTCAAGCAGCGTTAGTCGCGATGCCGGTGCGGGTTGGAGTGCGGCGGCTTGCCGCCGCTTTCGCCAAAGCGGGAGTAAGCTCCCGCACTCCAAATAAGGCGTTGGATATTACTGATCATCACTGCTGTTGCTGACTTTGTGCCGCGAGCCGTTGTTCCGCCGCCTGCAGATCCTCCGGCGAGTTGATGTTGAGCAGGATATCGTTGCCACTGCTGGCGGCGAAATCCACCGCTGCGCCATGCATACTCAGCCAGTCCTTAAGGCTTCGCCCACCGCCTTGCAGAAATGTTTCCACTTCCTGTGCTATGCCCGGCGACCACAACAGTGCCAGTGCATGTTGTCCGCCGCTGGCGGCATAGACACAACACTGGTTTTGCATGCCAGCCCTCAGACGTCGTGCGAGATCGTGGGGCAGAAATGGCAGGTCCACCGCCACCGTGAGCACATAGTCGTTTGGGTAGGCCGATAGTCCCGCATGTATACCCGCGAGCGGACCTTGATAACCAGGAATAAAATCGGGGATGACCGGTAAGCCGAAGTCGCTGAAACTTTCCGCGGCGGTGTTGCTGTTGATTGCCATGGCATCGACCTGCGGCGCCAGCCGCGCGAGCACGTGTGTCAGCAGCGTCTGGCCGGCGAGGACGATAAAGGCCTTGTCGTTTCCCCTCATGCGCGAGGAGCGGCCGCCGGCCAATACCAGTCCGATCGTTTTAGGCATGCAGGCAAGATACCGGGAGTCCTGTAGGGAAAACAAGCCTTTCCGGCCGCAGGCAGACAGGGGCCTGCGCCCAACGCCCCATCGTTAGTCACGGATATCCGTTGCGGCATATAGAAATAAGCTTATGAAAACAAGTGGAATATTCACACGCTACGGCCGGGTGGTGGCCGCCGGCCACACGTGCAGGCGTGTGCGGGGGTGGTGGAAACGGTACGCAAGATGTTAACGTTGGTAAAACTAACGTATTGCCGATAACCAAAAAAAGACATGAACCCCTACTCTCTATTTTTTTCTCGCCGCACTGTTTGGCTCGCACTGCTCCTACTCTCCGCATTACCCTGTCGCGCCGAGACGCTACCGGCGGAGTCGTCGCCCGCTACGGACAGCGTGGAGCAGGACACGCACGATCCTTTGGAGCGTATGAATCGCGCCATCTACAAATTCAACGACCGCTTCGACCGGGCCATCCTCAAGCCGGTGGCCAAGGGTTACGACTTCATCACCCCCAACCCGGTGCAACACAGCATCCGCAGTTTCTTCAGCAATCTGTGGTCGCCCACAGTGATAGTGAACGATCTACTGCAAGCGAAATTCCGCCAATCCGCCGCGGACACCGGGCGCTTTCTGGTCAACACCACCGTGGGCATCGCGGGATTGTTCGATGTCGCCAAGCATATTGGACTTAAACCGCACGATGAGGATTTCGGCCAGACCCTGGGGGCATGGGGTGTGGGGGAGGGGCCTTATTTGGTCTGGCCCATATTGGGTCCAAAAAATCTGCGCGATAGTGCCGGCTGGCTCGGTGATTTCGCCACTAATCCCGTCACGTATGTGAAGGAACCCGCCGATCGCTGGGGTCTGTGGGCAGCGAACCTGGTGGACACCCGGGCCAGCCTGCTTGGGGTTTCGGATATATTGCAACAGGCCGCGGGTGAGGATGAATATCTGTTTGTGCGCGAGGCCTACCGCCAGCGGCGACTCAATCTGATCTACGATGGTAATCCTCCCAAACCCAAGCCGGCGTTTTTTGACGACGACTTGGTGGTGGAGCCGCCGGCCACGCCCTGACCCGAAGTGCGCAACGACCTGCGAACCTCTACACACCGGTCCGTCCAGTAACGCGTAGATCAGCCGCGCGCCTCGCTTTCTTCTACGGTCAAGGCGGTCAGCACGCCCTCATCCGTCGTGGACGCTGCCTCGGCGGCGGCAGCCCGACGCCGTCGCACAAGATCTTCCCATTGGTGCAGGGCAAGACCGGACAGGATCAGCAGCGCGCCGACCAATACTTCCGCGCCGATGCGTTCGGCGTTGATGGTATGGCCGAGTATCAATGCCGTCACCGGGGTGATGAGGGTGATCAGGGCGATGCGGCCGGTATCCAGTTTCGTCAGGATGTAGTAGTACAAAACAAAACCCGCTACGGAACCGAAGACGCCGAGGTAGAGTATCGACCACGCCGCCCGGGTGGGCAGGGCGTGCGGCAGCACGCCATCGAACACCAGCCAGGTGAGCAGGTACAGGGGCAGGGCCAACAACAATCCACCCGTGGTCAACGCCAGCGCCGGGACGGCCGCGCCGATGCGCTTGAGCATCACGGCACTCATCACCTGCAGGGTGACCGACAGCAAAATCGCGAGGATACCGTAGGCCGAGGATGCTCCGAGCTGTAATCCACTCTTGTAGATCACTGCCAGCCCCAGCAAGCCGGTCAGCATGCCGGTCAGTTTGTAGCGCGTGAAGCCGCGTTCCTTCAACCACAGTCCCGCCAGGATACCGGTGATGACCGGCGATAAGCCGTACAGCACCGCGATCAGACCCGAGGGCACGAATTGCGCCCCCCAGTAAACGGACATCATGGCACCGAAGATCGCCAGCGCCGCCGCCAGGTAAGCGCGCCGCGCCGGGGCGTCCCAGGGAAACCGCGTGCGCAGCAGTTTCAGCAGGATGAAGCACAGCACGGTGCCCAGCAGCATGCGCGCCGTCACGGCGAACAGGAAACCGGGTCCTTCGCTGCTCCACTTGAGCGCGAGGGGCGTTGTCGACCAGATGAGGATCACTCCCAGGTAAGCCGCCGGTACTGACACACTGATCTCCTCTTTGCTGAGCGTAAAAACGAAAAAGGCCGCGGGGGTCGCCGCGGCCTTGGGAAGTAAGCTTGGTATCACTGAACGGTCAGTAGCTGTCTCTCCGGAGGCACGCGTGCGCGGCTCGCAGCCATTTCTGGCAGGCGACGGTGCGGGGCATACGGCTAATGGACAGGGAATAGATCATGCACGCAGTGTGTAGGCCGCTTACGTTTGTGTCAAGCGTGATTTTATTTAATCGTCATCCTGCCAGAAAGTGCACGTCGATGTCGTCGAAGTTGCGCGCCGGGAAATGCGCCGCGCCCACAGGCAAGGCGCCATCGCGCATCAACCATCCGGTCTGCATGCCGCTGTGGGCCGCCGCGTCCAGTTCTTCTTTTATATCGGACAGGAACAGTATCTGCGCTGCCGGCCGGGCGATGGCCTGGACGATCTTGATATAGGACGCGGCGTCGCGTTTCATGCCGATGGTGGTATCGAAGTAGCCGGCGAAGAGCGGCGTGAGGTCGCCGACGTCACTATGGGCGAACAGCAGTTTCTGCGCGTACACTGAACCAGAGGAGTAGACGTAGAGCAGTACGCCGCGCGCGCGCCAGCGCCGCAGGTTTTTTGCCGCGTCGTCATACACGTGGCCCTTGAAGTCTCCTTGACGATAGCCCTGTTCCCAGATCATGCCCTGCAATGCCTTGAGCGCGGTGATCTTGCGGTCTTCATCGATCCAGCGCACGAGTTGGGCGATGGTCTCGGTGTCGCTCAAGGGGCGGCCGGCGTCTTTTCCGACCTCCGCGAGTAATTTCGCCACGTCGGGTTCGTGCCGGTGTGCCTGTACGAAATCCGCCATGCGCTCACGCGCATAGGGGAAGAGCACGTCCTTGACGAAAGACAGGGACGAGGTGGTGCCTTCGATGTCGGTAAGGATGACGTTGATCATGTCGGCTCTGGAGTTTGTCTGGAGTGCGGGAGCTTGCTCCCGCTTTGTAAAACTACGGCAAGCCGCCGCACTCCATACTGGTTCGATGACTAGCCGCAAGCCTAGGGGATAACCTCAGTACAGACAAGTGCCCGACGGTTGCCATATGCGCGCCTTGTCAAAAACCAATATCGGTTTCATCCAGATTGACCTCCACCGGCTGACGGCTGAAGGGGCAGGTGAAGCCCAGCCCCGTGGCTACCAGGCGCATGCCCTCACGGTTTTTATTGCCGCGCCCGTATTTCGGGTCGCCGACCACGGGACAACCCAGGGCATCGAAGTGGCGGCGTATCTGATGCAGACGGCCCGTGAGCAGGCGGACTTCCACCGTGGTGATGTCCACGGCAGGATCGTAGGCGGTTACAGTGTATTCGGTCACCGCCGCCTTGCCGTCCAGGGGCAGGTCGATACGGCCGTGGGCGCCGTGTTGTTTCGCCAGGTCGCCGCTCACCTGGATGCGGTAGCGCTTGTTCACCTGGTTGGCCTGAAACAGCGCCGACAGCTTGGCGGCGGCGGTGCTGGTGTGGGCAAACAGCATGATGCCCGCGGCCTCGCGGTCCAGGCGGTGTATCAGGTGCGGGGTCTTGCCCGCGTCGCGCATATTTTTTTCCACCTGACGCAACAACGAGCAGTGGTCGCCGAAGGCGGTGCCCTGGGCCAGCAATCCGCTGGGCTTGAACCACAGGCTGTAGTGCGTGTTGCTCAACAGGCAGCGGCTCGGGGATGCAGTGAGGGCGAGCAGTTGTTTGTCGTAGTGCAACTCCACCCGGTCACCTTCGCGCAACAGGGTATCGGCGCGGCGCATGCGGCGGGTACCCTTACGTACCAACCAGGCCGCGCCCTTGTTCATGGCGTCCTTGACGGCGGCCTTGGACAGTCCGGCGTGTTGCGCCAGAAAATCCACGGCGACCTTCGGATCACTGGCACGCACCGCCTGCTTCAAGGTAAAGCGCGGGCGCACGTCAGTCATGTTGAAAACTCGGGTAGGGCAAGGGTGACTCCGTTGGTGCTGCAAACATCCAGGCATGATAGCAAGGGGCGACGCGGACCTGTAGTCCAATGCCGGTGACGGTTGAGTGGTGCCGTTGCGGGCTTGGTCGCGCTTGAATAAGTCGTCTGCACCCCCCAGAACCTTCGTGCGGCCATATTATTCTTAAGTGCGGTCAGCCATGATTCGGGGCCTGACCCAGGAGCCTGTGTGCAGACAGTTAATCCCGTGATCACTGTTTTTTATATGTATCATGGGATTTTTCGATCTATCAAGGCGGGCGGCTAGGAAAAATGGTCGAGTTATGGTGAACTTGTTATGAGCTGCCAGGGTTTGCCAGCCGACTATGGGGGTGTGATATCGCTTTGGTCCTTAAAATTCCTGTCGCGCCGGTCTTGAACGTGCCCGAGACGGCGGCGGTCATGCACCATCTGCCTGCGTGCTCGGCGGAGGAGCGGCTGCAGCTGATCGCCAAGATCAAGCGCCTGTTGCAGGAGCAGGACGCAGTGCTGGTGGCGCATTATTACACCCACGAAGACCTGCAGCGCATC
>JANNJF010000111.1:0-5780 GCA_031405715.1 Gammaproteobacteria bacterium
CAACGATGCGCCAGATCCAGGCAAACAAAAGATGATTGAGGCGGGAGAAATATTTTCGCCAGCAGGGTTACCTTATTTCACACGATGAACGGACATGGGCATGCCTCCCCGCGGACGTAGCAGCAAACGTGGCTCCAGCACCAATTGATGATCGGGTTCCAGCTGGAAAAAAATCCTTCGACAGATCACCGCCAGGATCATCTGCGCCTCGGTCATGGCGAATATGGCCCCCACGCACGCCCGCGGGCCCGCGCCGAAAGGCATATAGGCCAGCCGCTGGCGCGCGGCTGACCGCTCGGGGCAAAAGCGTTCGGGCTCGAAGGTTTCAGGATGCTCCCAGTACCGCGGGTCCCGATGAATCAGATACGGCGTCACCAGGATGACCGACCCCGACGGCACGGAATAGCCCTGAATTTCGTCTTTTTCCCGGGCAACCCTGCTCAAACGCCAGACGGGTGGATACAGGCGCATGGATTCTTCAAAAACCCACTGGCACATCCCGAGACTGGCGAGATCCTCCAGGGTTGGCGCACGATCCTGCAAAACGCTTTCAATTTCCGTGCGGATTTTTCCATAATATTCGGGGTGCTTGGCCAAAAGGTAAAAAGTCCAGGTCAGGGCGGTCGCCGTCGTTTCGTGACCCGCCAGAAAAAGCGTCATGACTTCGTCGCGGATTTCTATGTCACTCATGGCGAGCCGTCCGGACTCGTCCTGGGTCTGAAGCAGCAGCGTCACCAGATCCGGCGCCGAGGAGTCCACCGCGGACTTTGCAGGTTTAGCGCTGTTCATTTCAGCCCGTCTTTGGGAGATCACGCCACCGATCACGCCATTGAGCGCTTCAATCGCGCTTAAGAATTGTTTACGTTCGCCGCTCGGGAGTCCGGTCAACCATTTTCTCAAACCCCGAAGTCGGCTGCCGCCGGGCAGTAACTCCAGAAATCGCAGCTTTGAAGTGGAGAGTTTTTCAATGTGATGAAGAATGATGGTGAAAGAATCATGAATCTTTCGCTCCTGTCCCTGCATATCCGCTCCCAGCACAGTGCGTGAGACAATTTTCAAGGCCAAATCCATCATGCGGGAAAAAACATCCGCGCTTCCGTCACTGTCCGCCAGCGCCTCCAGAGCGCGAACTTCCTCAAGCACAAGATCCAGCATGATTTCTGAAAAGATCCGCAGTCGTGCTTTTTGAAAGATCGGCTGTATCAGCTTGCGTTGCTTTTTCCAGTGCTCACCCTCGCTGGTGACAAGACCTTTTCCCAGGATCGAGGCCAAGAGCTCATAGGCTGGACCTTTAGAGTAATTGCGGTGCTGATCCAGAAAAACGTGTTTGACGCCATCGAGGCTTCCCAATAAGAATTGGGCCGTGTCACCGACCGGGATGCGAACCATGTCACCGAATTTCTCATGCAGCTGCGCGATCAGCCGCAGCGGGTCGCGTTTTCGACCCAGGGCGACGGCCAGGACCTCACGCCCCCGGGGGCCGGGCGCCTGCTGCATTATTTCTTCCCCTGGAGCGCGTACGCGCGATCCCAAGTTTTCCTTAGAGAGTTCATTGTCCTGCTCAGAATATTTTCACTATTGTTTTCGTCACACAGCTAGGCTCACAGAATTCTCACCTCGCCTTTACCCGCATCCATGCGCACGCGTTGTCCTGTCTTCAACCGCTGCATGGGTTTTCCGTTCACGCCGACGATGGTCGGGATGCCCAACTCACGCGCAACCACCGCAGAATGGGAAAGCACGCTGCCTCTCTCGATGATGAGTCCGGAGCAGGCCGGAAACAAAGGCACCCAACCGGGGTCAGTGCGTTCAGTGACCAATATTTCTCCGTTCAATGCTTCAGCATCCTTGTAGCAATGGACTACACGGATCGTCCCTTCGACGACTCCAGGACTGCACGGCGTTCCCCGAAAAACGCCCGGCTCCGCATCGGCGGCGTTTTCAGCCAGGAGCAGATCATTTTCAGCCAGGAGTCCGGGGTACGCAAGGGAACTGCCGACTGCTCCCCGGGTCAATAACCGGTCGGGGGGAGCAGGCGTATTTGCATAGACCAGAAATTCTTCCCTGCGCAGCAGGACGAGCTTTTTGAAATCGGTTAGAACCGTACGCCCCTCCTGAAAGGAAATGATCTCCTCCAAGGTAAGATAAAAAACGTCGCGCTCGTCGTTCAAAACGCCAAGACGGACAAAGTTGCAGCCCATGCCGCGAAACAGGCGTCGAGTCACGCCAAATGTACGTGTCCGCTCAAATCTCAAAAGCTCACGATCACGCACCGCGCGACGGGCCCAGCGCAAGACCCGGTTGTAAATAAAAAGTCTCAACGGCGACAGGGCCGCGCGTACTTTTTCTTCGGCATTATTTCGAATGGCCGCCTCGCCCAGCTCCATTCGTTCTATCGGATAACTTTTCATACGGACATAGCTCTGCACGCTGGCAATCACGACAGAAGGGTCATCATGCAGATCGGGTTCTTCGAGTTTCAGTTCATTCGGACAGCGAAAACCATAGCGCTGTAGAAAATCCTGAAACAGGCCATGAATCTGCGGGGCAAAGCCCACTCTCAATGACTGCCATACCTCGCCGGCACCTTCCCTGAGGAACCGCTCGCGCACATCCGCCGGTCCCAGATCCACCACCCGGGCGATCTGCATCAATAACTTTGTCGGTTCAGTGCTCTTCATATCCCCTACGCCGCAGAGCAGATCATTCTGCAGCGATGCATTGCCCGCGCCCAGCCACTTGGCCGTGAGTGTCTTGAGCAGTCCAAAGGCAAGCATGCAGCGGGTGTCGTTCACAATCGGCGCTGTCCAGCGTTTGAGCACGGACTCTTCGAGTTCCCGGTAGAGCGCCAGCTGTTCAGGCAGGCTCTTGCGGGTAAAATCCACCTCCTGAAGAGGTGCGTATATCCCTTCGATCAGGGCCATGAACTCGTCCACGTACTTCCGGCTTCGCAACAGCCGGTAGGCCGTCAAAATCAGCAGTTTCACTTTGCGCCAAAGCGCATAACGCGGAGGGTTATTCAGGAAATCGAAAAGCGGGATCAACTCGGGCGTCAGCCCCTGCTTGACACCCATCATCGTTTCCATGTATCCCTTGCTGCCTGCGGCACCGGGAAATAAAAATAGCAACCGGTACCAATTGACCAGGTTGTAATATATACGGCCGCGAATGAGGCCGAGCATGTTGCGAAACATCGCCTCATGCTCGCGGATCACGCTTTCGGGCACGCCCATCACCCGGCAGAACTGAATATAAACCTCGCGGTAGCAGCGATTGACATGGGTAAACGTCAAAGGAGTGGTCACGCCGCAATAACTCTCGATGATATTTGAATTGTCCCAGATCACCGGGTCGCCCCCATTGATGGAGAAGTCAAACAACGCGGCGGTGGGCAGATTGGTAATCGGCCGGGTCTGCAAACAATACAAGCGACCTTTTTCAAAGGCCCATTCAACATCCTGCGGCCCCCCGAAGTCCTGCTCAAGCTTCAGCACCATGCGCGCGACTGCTTCGACTTCGGCCATGGTCAGTGAGGCCTGCGTGATTTTGCCGGGGCTCACACCGGTCTTTCGCAGCCCGCCTGCCGGTGCTTGCGTCAGGGCATGGGTTTTTTCAGCAATTTTTGCCGTCGCTATCAGGCTGCCGCGATGAACTATGAAATGATCCGCGTCCAATTCCCCGCTGACCAGACCCTCACCCTGACCCCATACGCTGCTGACAAGGAGATGGTCGCGATCGCTCACGTGTATGGGGTTGCGCGAAAAGGCCACCCCCGCGACATCTGAGTTCACCATTTTTTGGATGACCACTGCCATGCCGATCTCGTTTTGCCACAAGCCGTGCGCGCGCCGATAGGCAATACTGCGTTCTGAATACGCCGATGCCCAGCAGCGCAACAGTGCATCCTGGATTTGCGCCGCGCCTTTTTGATAGAGAAATGACGCGAACTGCCCGGCAAACGAATGTTCCGCGGAATCTTCGCCGATGCCGCTGGATCGTACGGCCAGAAACTGATCCGCCCATCCGCGTCGGGCGATTTCGGCCTGAACGAGCTGAGTAACCGCATCGGTGACTGTGGCCTGCTTGAATATCCTGAGCAACTCGTCTTCGGAAATATCGGGGGGCTCGATCTGGCCCTTGAGTGCCTGCAGAAAATCAGCGTAAACCTGCGCTGAAACGCAAAACCAGTCAGGTACCGGGTAGCCGGCCTTTTGCATGCGATACAGGTGACCGGCCTTGCCGCCACCCTGTTGCAGGACCTCTGCCTGGTCCGATCCGGTGTCGAGTATTTTCACAGGAAGTGCATGATCGTGATCGAGAGCAGCTGGATCAATACGACCAGCGCGCTGATCCGCTCAATCAGTTTGAATTGTCCGGGCATAAAATAGACCAAGGGAAGAAACAACATCAGCAGCCCCACCGCCGGCCAGAGCAGGGTTTGTACGCCGATTTTCGCGGCGCTGACGCTGAGCAGGCCTAGGGCAAGGGAAATCGCGATGATGGCAGGCGTCCTGCCGTAGAGTACGAGATAGGTCTTCAAAACCGGGTGCGCATGCGGATCGAGCTTGCGGCAAACTTCATAGGCAAAGGAAGCGCCCAGGCCGGTGAGGGAGAACCACAACGTACGCTGCGAAAAGGCCGCCTCCGGTGAGGTCATCGCCACCGAAAAAATGTACATGGGGATCAGGATGACCTGATGGGTGATAGCGTAAAAAAATGCATTTCGATTGATAAACGTTGAACAGAAAAACTCCTTGTACATAAGCAGCAGATAACCAAGCGTGAACACAAAAGCCCCCCCGCTCTGCGCCGATCTGAAAAAAAACAAGAGGGCGCCGGTCGCCAGCAACCCTCCAGCGAGCACTTGAATGGCGCGCCGGGTTTGCCCCGGCGTTATCAGGCCGCGTGGCAGCGGGCGTTCGGGGTGCGCGACCAGGTCTTTTTGATAGTCTTTGATCTCGTCCATCAGGCGCATCAGAATCAACAGCAGCGTCAGGCATAACGTGCTCAGCACAACTCCCATGCCATCCAATTCCGCCCGAAAAAGATAATTGGAAGAGAGCGACTGCAAAAATCCGATGGTGACGATCGCCGGCAGCGGCGATCTTTCCTTCAAGTAGGTCTGCCAGGCAGCGAAGCTTACGCTACCCGCATTCATGCCAGCCTGCCTTTGCCCAGAGTCCTGGCCCGATCAATGCGTGCGCGGTGACGGTGATCGCGGACTATTTTCACTTCATGCACCGCGCTGATCTCAGGAAACTGCCGACGGATCGCCTCACTCCGATGTTTCAGTCCCTGGCCGCAGAGGATGAGATCCCCGGCACCTGCACCCTCGCCCACTGCCTTGCGATGAAGCATGCACTGACTGCTTTCGAGGAATGAATATACTTTTTGCTCCAGCATAAAATCAGCAGAATCCTGTGCCACACGTCCGCCAAACCAAAGATCCTGATTCTCGTCCGGCGTGACTCGATCACCCATGCAATGCCAAAGCGCACCCGATCCGTCCATGCGCTTGAGTTTAAGATTATCCAGCTCGTTTTGCGTCTGCCCGAGATAAAAAGAAGAGACGTTTTGACCACTCACCCACAGGCCCTCGGGCGAAAACCGCGTGCGCAGTTGCGGTATGGCCTTGCCGAGAAAAAGCGCCTGAAAATGGCCTTTTTCGGCGCTCTTTTTTACGGCAAGACGCGCATCCGTCAACGCCACCGGCTCGACTTCCGTGCCGCCGTAAACATGCGTAAAGGAGGTCTCTCCCCAACGCTCAAACGCGGATTCAA
>JANNJF010000112.1:0-8639 GCA_031405715.1 Gammaproteobacteria bacterium
TATTGATCGGCGTTATCGGTTCGAGCAGATCGCCGAGGCTCACCGCTACGTCGACACCGGGCGCAAGAAGGGAAATGTCATCATAACTCTGGGGCATGAAAACTGAACCTAGGAGCGCCGGTTACGCAGGCGACCCTCTGAACTCAAAGGAGTTCCGCACACATGAAGTATGGCTACACCATCATCTATGTCCCTGACGTCTCGGCATCTCTCAAATTTTTTGAGCAAGCGTTCGGTTTTCCTTACCGGTTCTTGCACGAGTCTGGTGCATACGGCGAGCTGGAAACTGGCGATACTACGCTTGCCTTTGCAGCGCACGAACTAGGTGAAACGAACTTTCCGTCTGGTCATGTTGCTGCACACCAATCGCCACTGCCGCTCGGAATTGAGATCGCGTTCGTTACTCCCGAGGTCGAAAAAGCTCATGCAAAAGCGCTTTCTGCCGGTGCCACAGAACTATCATCGCCCAAACAAAAACCGTGGGGTCAAGTTGTCTCCTATGTGCGCTGTCCAGACGGAACGCTTGTTGAACTTTGCACTCCGGTCGGTGGTTAGCCTGAGGCACAACACGTCCCTCGTGCCGACGCCGAGGAACAGCGCACTGTTTGCCGCGGTCTCGTGGCGGCGCGGCACATCTCTGCGTCAGCCCCTTCGAAGAAAGGTTCCACATTGGCTGAAAACTTGAAACCAGTTGCCATAATCGCCGAAGAAGCGCCCTCTCGCCGCAAGCGTTCTGTTTATCCAGAGCCGTTTGCATCCCGCATGATCGGTAGAGAAAAAAAGCCCCTTGGAGATTTGTTTTCTCTTTCAAACTTTGGCGTGAATCTTACACGCCTTGCCCCGGGGGCACTCTCCGCTTTGCGACATGCCCATTCATTGCAAGATGAGTTTATCTATGTCCTCCAAGGCAAGCCTGTGCTTGTCACGGACGCTGGCGAAATGCAATTGCAACCGGGCATGTGCGCAGGCTTCAAGGCGGGCACAGGAGACGGACACCAGCTGGTTAATCGCTCAAGTGAAGAGGTTGTCTACTTAGAGGTGGGTGATCGCACGCCAGGTGACGCAGCTACGTATCCTGATGATGACCTTCAGGCCGTTCTAGTCAGCGGCAACTGGCAGTTCACTCACAAAGATGGAACACCCTACTAGCCTTACTAAAGTATCCGATCCTCATGGCGCCAGCTTAAGCATTTATCCACTACTGTACCGGATTGGGTCGATACAGTTATCCATGCCAATCCTCCCTGTAAGGCCGAATCGGATGCGCTAGGCTTGGCCATCCCCCTTTTTGGGGTACGGGAGCTTACTCCCGCTTTGGACAGTGGCGGCAAGCCGCCGCACTCGATAAGAAGTGATTCAATGTTTTCTAATATAGCCCTTGCCCGTCAGCGACGCGTTGCTTGGTCATTGGGTCTTGAGCAACGCGCGCAACAAACCCTGTGAAGCGGGTCTAAGACTTCGCCCGGAGGATTGCCACCCCACCTCAAGTCGCTGGCAATTTGATACCCTTCATAGTAAATTTATATCCAGTCTAGTTGTCATTTTCGCTGCGCCTGTAACGACGTTCTTCCCTAACCCGGCATTCGAGCGGCATCCGCCGTCGCGGGCTTTTATAGGAATGTCGGCATTAGTTAATCCAGGGGCTTAAGCTGCCGCCAGAGTGGCTATCCCTCACCGGACACACCCAACCACCGTCATCAGTTTAGTCACGATTGTTCCCAAATAATATAATCAAGGATATTGTGATGCCAAAACGAAGCAAAGCCAGCAAGCCCATTAAGACAAGTATATTTTCCCATCGTGCCTACAAAATAACCTTTAATACCGTGGCAGGTTTAATTGTGCTGGCGATCGTTTGGGCCAGCATCGGCACCATCGCCCGCCTGTACGAGTTTTGGGACGATGACAAGGACCGCGGCGCCACCACGGTCAGCAGCGATATCTTCGGCGACAGTTTCACGCAGGTCACTTATCTCGACCAGAACTGGGATGAATCGGACAGTCTCTGGTTCTACACCACGACCCAGGGCTCCAATCTGATACCCTATGATTTCTTCCTGGTGCTTGAACAATCCAACTCCGAGACCCTGTTCCGCGACAACGAAAACATCAACCGCTATCGTTACCTGGCGCAGAAGCCCACCTTCAGCAATCCCGATGGACTGCCGGTGGGCATGGCGCACGATACGTATCATGGCAAATCATATATGGGCTTTACCTGCGCGGCCTGCCATACCACCCAGCTGAACTACAACGGCGTCGGCATGCGTATCGATGGCGGACCGGCCATGTCGGACATGGAAACCTTCATGGTGGACCTGGCGCAGGCGATGTATGCCACGTTGGAGAATGAGGACAAACGCACGCGTTTTGTCACCGCCGTGCTGGAAAAAGGCGATTACGACAATGAGCAGGAAATCCTGGCGGACCTGAAGAAGTATGCCCAGCGCATCAAGACCTACACCATCGTCAACAATCCACGCGATACCAAACGCCCTCTGACGACCTATGGTTATGGGCGACTCGATGCCTTCGGGCGTATTTTCAACCGCGTGCTGGAACACATCATGAATGCGGATCAGCTGCGTAGCTTGCTGGCCGATACACTCCCGGCGGACGAATTAGACAAAGTATTGGAGGGGGTGACACCGATCCTGACCAGCGATGACCGCGATCACATTATCGAACGCACCCAGGAGTTCATGAGCCCGAAACAAATCATCGCGCTGCGCAACAAGATGTACAACCCGGCGGATGCGCCGGTGAGCTACCCGTTTCTGTGGGATATCCCGCAGCACGATTTTGTGCAGTGGAATGGTATCGTCAACAACGCGGGTATCGGTCCCATGGGCCGCAACGCCGGGCAGGTGATCGGCGTGTTTGCCACGCTGGATTGGAGCCAGAAGAAAGGAAGATCCCTGTCCGCGCTGCTTGGCGGCCAGGGTTTCGGCGATACACATATCAAATTCCAGTCCTCCATCGATATCCGCAATCTGCGCCGTGTGGAACACCATCTGCGTAAGCTGCATTCCCCTGTATGGCCGCAAACCATCCTCCCAAAAATCGACCCTGCGCGCGCCGCCAATGGCAGGAAACTGTTTGCCAGCTACTGTGAGTCCTGTCACGACGAGATCGATCGCAGCAGCGACAGCCGGCGCGTTGTGGCAATGATGACGAAGGTTGAATCTGTCAAGACCGACCCGAAGATGGTCGACAACAGCGTCAGTTACCGTGGTTACAGCGGCATTTTGCGCAACCACTATGTCGGTACCGGCCTCGGCAATATCCTGCTAACGCGTCAGGCGCCGGTCGCGGCCCTGCTGACCGCGTCGACGGCCAATGTGGTGACCACCCCGGATCCGGATAAATGGTTTTTCCAGCGCTGGGCAGAATGGTTGTTCGATGTGGCACGCACCTATTTTGACAACGAGGTTCGCCCCTCCATCAAGCGCGGTGACTACAACCCCGATAACACCGCCAATCCCTTCTCGTCATTACGCTCTTATAAGTCGCGGCCCCTGAACGGCATCTGGGCCACCGCTCCGTACTTGCATAACGGTTCGGTACCCACGCTGTACCATCTCCTGCTGCCCAAGAAGCGGGCGGGCGACCCTGCCAGCGGTGAGTACCGTCCGGATACGTTTGTGGTCGGCTCACGGGAGTTCGACGCGCAATACGTCGGCCTGAAATGGCAGGGTTACGAGGGCTTTGCCTACCGCACGAATATCCCGGGCAATTCCAATGGGGGTCACGAGTACGCCACGGGTAACACGCCTCAGCCGGATGGCAGCGTACTGCCGGCACTGACCAAGGAGCAGCGCCTCGACCTGCTCGAATACCTGAAAACGTTATAAGAGTAATCAAGGAGCAAGTCATGCAAGATTACTTGGCGCAACTCGACGCCGCCAAAGACGCCGATAAATTCAAGTTGGTTCGCCGTTGGATCGACGAGGAACCCCTCGCGTTTTTCAAGACGCTGCGCAAGGCCCGGCCGATCCTGGTCACACCCAAGGCGACGCTGGTCACGCGCCTGGAAGACTGCGTGGAAGTTTTGAATCAACCGAAGGTGTTCACCGTGGCATTGTACGAGCCCAAGATGGACAGATTTCTGATGTCGCACGATGACGATGCCTTTCATACGCGCGAAAAGTCCATCATGCAGGGTTTTCTCAACCGCAATGACCTGCCGCAGGTGCGCGCCATGGTACGGCGTATCTGCACCGGGCTGCTGGACGCCGCCGGCGGCAACATGGAGGCCGTCGGCGGCTATTGCCGCATGGTGCCCGCAACCCTGGTACAGGAGTATTTCGGCCTGACCGGCGTCGACCGCAAGGACTTGATCGAATGGTCCTACTGGAACCAGGCGGATACCTTCTACAACCAACCCTTCGACGATAACACCGATGCCGAGCGTAAACACATCAGCGCGGAGCACGAGAAGGCGGGCAAAAAACTCGCCGCCTATGTTTTGGAATTGATGGCCCGGCGCATCATCGCGGTCAAGGCGGAACAGGCCAAGAATTTTCTCTTTGCGCTCTGGTACGGCCTGCGCAAACTCGTGCGCCTCATCATGGGCAAGAAGAATGACAAACTCACTGATGACATCCTGACCCGCATGTTGCGCAGCAGCTTCGCCGATACGGTGGAGTTCAGCCTGACGCGCGTCGGCGTCAACGCGGGTGGCCTGTTGATTGGCTCGATAGAAACCACGTCACAAGCGGTCGCCCAGTCGCTGCAGTACCTCCTGGAACATCCGGATTTACTCACCCAGGCACAGGCTGCCGCCAAGTCGGAAGACACCACGGCCTTCGACAATATCGTCTGGGAGACCTTACGCTTCGTGCCGATCTCGCCCTACCTTTTCCGCCAGGCCTCCACGGAAGCGGTGATCGCACGGGGCACGGAACGCGAAACAATGGTGCCGGCGGGCGGCTATGTATTGGTTGCAACCCAATCCGCCATGTTCGACGAACGCGCCTTCGACGATCCCGACAACTTCAAGCCCGGGCGCAACTGGTACCACCAGTTCCACTTTGGCTATGGCGCGCACGAGTGCCTGGGGCGCTATGTCGGGGCGGAGATGATCCCGGAGATGGTACGACAGATGATGCTGCGCCCAGGCCTCAAGGCGCAAGGCGGGATAGATTATGCCGGGGGGCATTTGCCACAGAAGTATCAGCTGCGTTGGAGTTAACGCGAACCCGGACAACAATATTCCGGATCTAAATATGCGGCAGCCCACCCCCCTGGAGTCCGGCAGCTTGCCCCCGCTTTTTATTATAGGGCCCTTAGGTAGGCCACTACACCTTTTCGCAGCGGCGGCGAGCCGCCGCACTCTAACGCAGAACATGCATCGCCCACCCGCGGAGGTCAGGTGCGACCCACGTAGTGGGAAAAACCAGCCTACCTTCTAAATCGCCGGCACCACCTCATGAATGCACAGGATGTTGCCTTCCGTGTCGTTGAACCATACGGCCTTTTCCGACCCCAGGACACAAGCGTGATGTACGGTTCTTAGTCCGGGGAAATCGTCATCATGAAAAATAACGCCGCGCGCCTGCAACGGCTGGATGGACGCGGTGACGTTGCGCACTTCGAAACTGAGGGCTGTACTTCGCTGGTCGAGTCAGTGAACCACTGATGCCTCCCTGGTGCAATACCAAGTATCAGCGCTGTCATGCACCTGCACGCCGAAGCTGTCTATATACTGCAGGCAGCACCCGATATGCTCGCTGAAAGCGACAGACGTCAAGCAGGTTGCCGCCAGGCTTGTCCTCATGGACGCAATTGTTGAGAATGACCAACTGGAGTGACGCTAGGAATACGACCATAACAGATAGTCCGACACCCTGTTCGCGGGTGCGCGGAGACGCCTGGCCCACAGGAATAATAAGCAGGCAATAACCGTTACTCGCGGGTCTGGCTTGCAATACGGCCTTCTACAGCCTTTAAGGAAAAGGGAACGAAACAGCATGCTCGCGCGTCGTTTGATCTTTATCACCACTGTCCTCAGCCTGTGCGCGGCTTCCGAGGCCTACGACGCGGGCGGTCACCACTACACCCAGGTCATCCTGCAAAATAGCTGTCGGACGCAACTCGCCCGCTTCGCCAGCCAGGTGAAGCTGGATTCCCTCGGGGACAAGGTACCGCAATGTGATGCCGTGTGGGCAGGGTACCTGCGACCGGGCGATGGAACAATTTGGCAAACTGGGTCTCCGCCCCGATTGCTGTGATGTTGAGGTGTTACGCCTGGACAAACTGGAGTACGGTTGCAGGAACGGCAAGGGCTAGCCTTTTACGCGGAGGAGCATCCTTTATGACGCCTACCGATTCGGGCGACAGCCGCGCCATCGCCGTCCGACGATGGTAAGGCACTACACATTAACCGGGAGCTCGCTCTCGTGTTCCAAAAAGACCACGCTCGCCCTTGCCAGCTGGACAAGGCAATAACCGACTCTCGACACAAGGACTTTCAGCCAGGAGATCACCGAAAAATGTTAACTAGGCGCTTCCGGGACCATCCCCGAATCGTGTTCCGAACGGGACTGCCCGCCCTGCTGCTGGCCTTGGCAGGGCTGTTGGCCATCACCCCCGCGCAGGTGGCCCAGGCGGAAGTTGTCGCGGCCGGTGCGGCGGACAACAACGGTCTGCTCGGCGTCACCCGCCGCCGCAATCAGTACGGCAGGGACTTCGCCTATTTCGCCTTCCCGTTTGCCAGCGATATACCGGGCTATGGCACGGCCTACGGCGGCATCGGCATGGCGTCGAATATCGGCGGCAGCGATACCGACGTCCTCGGGTTTTATATGGAGGGCGACTTCTCCGCCTCGGGGCTCACCGTGCTGGACGTCAACCTGCTACCCAAACGTCTGATCTTCGATGTCGGCCTGTTCGATTACAAGCTGGCATTCAATCAATACGACCGCGGCATCACGTCGGATCCCGATAGCTACACGCGCCCCGAGATCGATGGCAAGGGCTCCACCTCGCAGTTGACGCTGACCTTTCTCGACCGCATGGTGGATATTTACGGACGTTATGGCTACCAGGCCAACAACACGCTGCGGGTGCTGGATGCCGCTGGCAATGCCTTCCCCAGCGTCGATACCCGCACCACCACCTGGCGTACCCTGAGCCTCGGTTTTGTCCTGGATGTCACCGACGACCGGTTGGATCCGAGACGAGGCGTGCGCCTTGAGTTTTCTCGCCAGAGCCTGCTGAACGATATCGACCCCATCTACAGCACCTTCAGCGTCTACGATACCAATCTCACTTTTTACCTGCCGGTGGGACGACGCAACACCTGGGTGTTCAACGCCTTCAAGTCCGACGCCGTGCGCGACTCCCTCGGTTCCACCGATCGCACGGAGCTCACCCAACGCTTTGGCTTGAATTGCAGCACCATCGTAGACCCGGTTGAGCAGGCGAATTGCTACGCCACGGAAAGCAAACGCATCGACGAAATATTGGCCGCGAATCTCTATGGTTCCGCCACCCCCCTGGGCGGCACGCAACGCCTGCGCTCTTTTGTCAATCAGCGCTTTCACGCCGGGCATGCCGTGGCTGTGGGCACGGAGTTTCGCTGGAACCTGACGGAAGAAAATACCCTCATAGACTGGGTTATCCTGCGGGGCATACGCACCAATATCCAGACGGCATTTTTTGCCGAGGCCGGCAGCGTCGCCGACCACAGGAATGAGCTGTCGGACAAATTGAAGTATTCCTACGGGGTGGGACTGCGTGTGGTGTTTTCCGGGGCGGTGTTACGTCTCGATCTCGCCCACGGCAGCGAGGGTCTGGAGACGCAGCTGTTTCTCAACTACGCCTGGTCCCTGTTCTCGTTGGATAGTCCGTGATCCTGGAAAAAACAGTCTAACCGCCAAGATACCAAGAACGCCAAGCGTAGCTAAGACTTAAAGACTCCAGGAAATGCCTCACCCATGGGGTGAGCCGTAGTGCATTCATCGCGTTTTGATTTTCTTGGCGTCTTGGCGGTTCAAATGCTGTTTCTAGGATTGACGGCTAGACCAGCAGCTCGCGCACTGGCAAACGCTGCCGATGATAATACGTGCCCGCGGTAAGGGCGGTCGCATCCATCACTTTGAGGTTCTTGATGATCGCCTCGTCGAAGGTAAGATCCTTGTAGCGGATCGCCTCGGGATGCGTTGTGGGATCATCGGTGTAAACGCCGTCGACTTTGGTCGCTTTGAGCACGAGCTCGACGTTCATTTCCATGCCGCGAAGCGCAGCCGCCGTATCCGTCGTGAAAAAGGGGTTGCCCGTTCCCGCGGCGAAAATGACGATTTTGCCTTCTTCGAGGTAGCGCATCGCCTTGCCCCGTATGTAGGGCTCGACCACCTGCTCGATGTTGAGGGCGGATTGAACTCGCGCCACGAGGTTCACGCGCCGCATCGCATCCTGCAGCGCGAGCGCGTTCATCACCGTCGCGAGCATGCCCATGTAGTCCGCCGTAGCGCGGTCCATGTGGGATGCCGCAGGCGTCACGCCGCGAAAGATGTTCCCGCCGCCGATCACGACCGCGACCTCCACGCCCAGATTGACCACCTCCGCGATCTCGCCGACGATGCGATCGATGGTCTCGCGATTGATGCCGTAGCTGTCCTCGCCCAGCAAGGCCT
>JANNJF010000113.1:0-3526 GCA_031405715.1 Gammaproteobacteria bacterium
GCAGCAGGACGTCACCTGGCAGAATGCCTTGGTGGATTATCTTCTGAGCAAAGGCGTGCGCAACAGTTTCTATTGGTGCTACACCCCCAACAGCGGTGATACCGGCGGTATCCTCGACGACAATTTGAACGTGCGTCAGGACAAAATGGCGTTGGTGAGGAAGCTGTGGGGGACGCCAACGACCACCGTACCGCCGCCGGCACCAGTCGTACCGCCGCCCGCGCCAGCAACGCCGTTGCCAACCACTGGATCGACGGCAATTTTCAGCGATGCCACGGCGTCTCTCTGGCAGCTTTCCGGTTGGAGCTCGATCTCGACGATTCAGAGCCAGTTTGTGAAGACTGGAAGCAGCGCCGTCAAAGTGGTCGCCAGCACCTGGGGTGGGATCAGCCTTGACAGCCGCGATGCCAATATGAAGTGGGTCGATCAACCCGCCAATCATTATACCCACCTGAGCTTCGATGTGTCCGCGGGCCCCGTGGTGGGCGCTGCCATGAGCTCGCTGGTGGCGAGTCTGGACCTCGGTTGGGGTACAGCCGCGAAGATATCGAATTACGTGCCTTCTTTTGCACCGAATGCCTGGCATCACGTCGAAATTCCGCTTTCGGTCATGAACCCCAAAGGCGTGTCATTCCGAAAAATTTTATTTCAGAATAACAGCACGTCGAATCTGACTTACTATATCGATAACGTCCAGCTGATTAACCGGACAACATCGCCGGCCCCGGCCCCTGCCCCCGTGCCGACTTCGGCTCCCGCCACGGGCGGAACTCAGCTTCCAAGCTGTGCCAACATCATGCCGCTGGGCGACTCAATCACGCTTGGCGTGAATGGCGGGTACCGCAATAATCTGTATACGGGCTTGCAACAAAACAATTGCGGCGTCAGCTACGTGGGCACGCAGTCCGACCAATGGACGCGCGTTGCCGATAAAGACCATGAGGGGCACCCTCAGTTCTCTATTGGCGATATTGCGGGCAGCGTCAATGGCTGGACGGCCTCTACGCAACCGGGCATTATTCTGTTAATGATCGGTACTAACGACACCGCCTGGTGGTCTGCCAAAAATGCGGATCAAATCGGTGCCAGCCATGACGCGTTGATCAGTCAACTCAGGACAGCGCGCCCTAATGCCTGGATCTTTGTGGCATCTATTCCGCCGCAGTCTTCAGCGATCATTCAACCTAACAATATCGATCGCGCCGTGCTGACCCAGCAGCTCAACGCCGTCATTCGCAAGAACGTCGACGCCCGGATCGCGGCGGGTCAACGCGTGCGCTTTGTGGACGTCAATTCGGTACTGACGACCGCGGATTTATACGACGGCATACATCCGACGGAAGCGGCACATGCGAAAGTTGCACAGAAATTCTTGGATGGGATTCGTGCGGCGCTTGGTTCTTCCTCAACGACGCCACCGGTAACAACACCAACCAGCACGACGGTTTACCCGCAACAGAGCATCATGAATTTTTCGCCCAGTTCCGGCCCGGTCGGCACGGTGGTGACGGTGAATGGCAACGGGTTCACCGGCTCGAATCTGGCGTGGGTAGGCGCCGCACATAATGCCGCGGTGAGGGTTATCAGCGACACGCAGGCGCAGGTAACCATCCCAGCAGGCGCAACGACCGGCGCCATCGGTATCTTCAATCCGGCCTACGTTGCGTTCACGGCGAGCTCATTCACGGTGCAGTAAACAAGCTTTAGTTCGAATGTAAGTGGTGTAGTGCGTGGGGTAGGTATCACTCACCCACAAGCGCTTCGGTTGGGCCCAGAGATTATGGCGCACGCAGACGGTGCGGGCGGGGGATGAGGAGAAGACTTATTCTCCTCGACCCCCGGCGTTGCCTTCCAGTGCGGCGGCCCCTTGGGCCGCAAAATGATCCTCCTCCCAACCTCACCGATTATCCCTACTGCCCGGCGCGTACGGGCAAGACGAAGCCGCTGGTGGACCTGGGGACGGGGCCCAAGCCACCGCTGGCCATGGTGGCGACCCACGCTAAAGGCGCGCTACCGCCACCGGGGCCGGTAAAGATCGACGACGACCAGTAGCTGTCTGCCTGTACGCCGCTGAAACCCTGGCTGTTCAGGAAGCTTGCTTGATTGGCGACTCCAATGTTGACCAGACTTTCAAGCTCGTTGACATTGGGCATCCGCCAGTCGGCAGAGCCGCAAAGCTCGAGGTTGTTGGCGAAGTCGAGAGCCTGTTGCCAAGTCCGAGCAGTGCTATCCGGACTCCGGATCCACATGAGATTCGTCAACTTGTCGGTCATGCAGTTGCCGGTGCTGTCCAGAGTGAAGCGCGGATTCGGCCAGGCCACGCCGGCCTTGAGGTCGCCGTCCTGGCCGGTCTGGGCGCACGCAATGACGGTACCAGCGGTGTCAGCGCAGGTGGTCTGACCGGTTTTGGGAAGGTCAGCGGGCGCGGCTTGTGCCGTGGCGAAGGGCAGCAGGCTTGTGGCTAGTGCCAGGATCAGATGAAGGTTACGCATGATCAGGTTCTCCGTAATTAGGTATCAGGTTATTGATATGAGGATGACGCAATCTCTATCGCCATTTTGTAGCGAGGCAAATGTTCGCATCGGGCCATGTTGTTCTCCGCCGCATGAAAGAGCCCAAACACGACTGTCCTACTGTCCGGCGCGTACGGGCAAGAAGCTGATGCCCGGGGACTTGGCCTGCGTGGTCAAAATGCCTGGTAACACGAGGAGGGCCCACGCCTTGTCCGCACTACCGGCAACGCTCGATGACGACCACAAGATGGATTCCACCTGAAAGGTGAAGCCGTTGTCTAGCAGCCAAATACCGTTGTTATCGGCGCCGTAATTGACGAGGCTGAGCAGCTCTTTGCGATTGGGTATCCGCCAATCAGCAAAGCCGCAAAGGTCGAGGTTCTTAGCGACGTCGAAAGCCAGTTGCCAGGTTCCGGATTGGGTATCGTGCCGGGCCCACATGAGACCCGTCAGGTCGTCGGTGATGCAGTTGCCAGTACCGTCCACGCTGAAACGCGGATTCGGCCAGGCCACGCCGGCCTGGAGTTCGCCGTCCTGGCCGGTGCCGGCGCAAGCAATCGCGGCATTGGCGGCATCGGTGCACGTGGTCTGACCGGTTTTGGGCAGGACGATGGCACCGGCAGTGGCGGGCGGTACACTTACATTTCCACTCCCGGTTTCACCGTCATCTCCACCGCAGGCGGTAAGCGAGAGGTTGAACAGAATGGCCGTCGATAGCAATAAGCGTTTAATGTTGGACATAGCTCCCTCTTTGGGTGATAAAACTAAAAATGAAGTCCCCAATTCATGGATCTTCGGTTAAGCCGCAGGAGCCCGAAAGGCGATAGTCGGGCATTGTTTCTCTGCCTATTGCAACTCTCCTGCATGCGGCGGAATTCGCCGCACTATTCCCTCCGACGCGGGCTGCGAGCTAGGGATTGAAGTCCTTTACCATTACTGTGCCGTCAGCGGTGCCATTGGTTGTCCACAGTCCATGGTCGCCTGCGCCGACGGTGGCATGGAAATAAAGCGCG
>JANNJF010000114.1:0-2051 GCA_031405715.1 Gammaproteobacteria bacterium
CGTACGACGACGATCACGCGAACCTCGGGCTCGGCGGTCTGCTCCAGTATCACCAGATCGTCGCTCTCTGCGACGAGGGCATCGCCCGCTACGACCTCGGCACCGAGATGGACTACAAGCGACGGTGGGCAGAAGACATCATGGAGACCGAGATGCTCGTGCTCGTTCGCTGAACTGCGTTAGCCGCTCCGCAGCGAGAGCGTCGGACCCCAAGCTCATACCCACCCAGACCCAGAGTTCACACAAAGACACTGAGGACACAAAGCAGAATTATTTCGGCGATCCACGAACCACATCGAGGCTCCTGGAGAATGTGATAGGCGTCGATCTTCGCGACGTCGTTCATTTTCGCCGCGTTGCCGCCGTGGTGCGACGTGGCGTGGTGCTGGCCGGTGACGCCGATGCTCGGATAGGTGCGCGGGCTCAGCTCGCGCGCGAGCTGGAAGGTGATGACGCGCGTGATGTCCGCCTGGAAGGCCAGCGCCTGCAGGTCGAACATCAGCTTGACGTGCTCATCGAAGGTGCGCCTACCGTCGCTATCTATCCCTTGAGCACCGTTTCAAACTCATGGAACGTCAAGCGTTGGTGGCGCCGGATGAACTCGGTGATTATCCGGCGAAGGTAACGGCGATCTGGGAACAACAACTAAGTAGCAAGTAGCAAGTGGCGAGGAAAACCTCGCTACTTGCCACTTGTAACTTGCTACTGATGTAAACATCCCCTGGTCGCGGGGGATGCGGCTGAACTTAACGCAGTTTGGAGAATACAACCATGGCTAAATTTGAATTGAATGCTGAACCGCGTGTTACGACAGGCACGAGTGCGAGCCGCCGCCTGCGCAATACCGGCAAGATCCCGACCATCATGTACGGTGCCGGCAAAGACCCGGTGATGCTGTCGCTGGATCACAACGCGATCTTCCGCAACCTGCAGAACGAGGCGTTTTACACCTCCATCCTGACGGTCAACCTCGGTGGCCAGACGGAGCAGGCGGTGCTGCGCGACATGCACATGCATCCGGTGAAGGCGCGCATCGATCATATCGACCTGCAGCGTATCAGCGCCACGGAAAAGCTGCATATGCGTGTGCCGTTGCACTTTATCGGCACGGACGTGGCCCCGGGCGTCAAGCTCAAGGGCGGTATCGTTTCTCATTTGATGAACGAAGTCGACGTTACCTGTCTGCCGCATCAGTTGCCGGAGCATCTGGTGGTGGACATGTCCAATTGCGACCTGGGTGACTCGATCCATCTGACCGACATCCCGCTGCCGGAAGGCGTGACCATCAGCAGCCTGGCGCACGGCGGTAACGACCTGGCCGTGGCGACCATCACCCTGGTGCGTGCCGCCATCGAGGCCGAGCAGGAAGCGGCCGCCGCTGCGGCCGAATCCGCCGCCGCCGCTGCTACCACGGCAGCGCCGGCCGAGGCCGCCAAGAAGGAAGCCCCCAAGAAGGAAGGCAAGTAAGCCGCCCTATCTTGGCCTGATCCGGACGGAGCGTGATGACCACTGGTATCTCTCTCATCGCCGGCCTGGGCAATCCTGGTGCGGAATACGCGGATACCCGGCATAACGCCGGGTTCCGTTTCCTCCACGCGCTACTCGAAGGCAGTAACCTTTCCCTGCAAACCGAAAACCGTTTCGCTGGTCGGGTTGCGCGCCTGTCGATCAAGGGCCGTGATGTCTGGCTGCTGGCGCCGGACACCTTCATGAATCACAGCGGCGACGCCGTGTCCAAACTCGCGCGCTATTACAAGATTCCGGTGGAGGAGATACTGGTGGTGCACGACGAACTGGACCTGGCGCCGGGCACGGTGCGCCTGAAGAAGGGCGGCGGTGCCGGTGGCCACAACGGTATTTCCGACGTGATCGAAAAACTCGCCAGCCCGGAGTTCCTGCGGCTGCGTATCGGCATCGGTCGTCCGTCCAGCAGCGCCCAGGTGGTATCCTTCGTCTTGAAGAAGGCGCCGCCGGCGGAGCAGGAGTTGATCGATGCCGCGATCCGGGATGCGTTGCAGCATATCGGCGACATTGTGCAGGGTCATGAGCAG
>JANNJF010000115.1:0-1770 GCA_031405715.1 Gammaproteobacteria bacterium
GTGATAGCTCGAAACGTCTCTATCGCGGATGGACTGGCCCCGCGCGAAGCGGGGAAGCTGTAGGGGGTGCCGGAAAGCGTCATAGTTGCCTTAACTCGTCATACCGGTTCTAGCCGCGTTGGGCAGCCTCTTGCGACCGTCGAAGGTTATCCACCCTCGGCGATGGCCTCTGGCCGAGGCGACCTCGGCGTAATGACTGGCTATCCCTGCAATAACAAGTCGTTACAGCGTGCTCGCGCTACAACAGTGGCCTGCCTGGCACAAACCGATCCTGCTCGACGACGAGGGGAAATTCGCCCTGATCTGCGCGCCACAAAATTCCATCAGACAATGCAACTTTCAAGCCAGCCGAGCGGCAGGTACAAGGGGTCAGGCGCCCCCGGGGAGGCGTGTTTAGGTGGCAGGAGTCGTTACCTGCCCGGGGTCACCGGGGCCAGGGTTCAGTCCACGTAGATATCGAGGGATTTACTGCCGATGGCTTGTAGAACCTGGAGCAGAAAGGTAGCACTGAACGTGCCGCGATTTATCTTGGAACGCAGATTATTGGCATTGTCCTCAACGCCGATTTTTTTCAGCCTTAACACCAAGTCGTCATAGTTCAGGCCACGGCGGGCGAGCTCACCTTTGACAAGGTTACGGGCGTGGGCATCCCATTGATCTTTTGTCTTCGCTGACATGAGGCTTCCTATTTGCTTTTTTTCAGCACTATACACACGGTAGTGTGCTTCTCCCAAACACCTCTTGCAAATATTTTACATTTACAATATAAAGCACTTATGTATGCTCATTAGACGTATAATGTGCCCACCTAATCGTGTTCAAAAAGAACACCGGAAGCCTCACCCACAAGGATGATCGCCATGCTGATACTGACCCGCAAACCCGGCCAACTACTGACAATTACCCCCAAGAGCAACCTCAACCCCGCCACCTCCATCGCCGACCTGTTCCGCGACGGACCGATAGAAATCCTGGTCAGTCGCATCGACGACGGCCAGGTACGCATCGGCATCCACGCCCACCCGGACCTGCTGATTGTGCGCGATGACAGGGAGGTGGATGAGGTCCAGGACATCGACCGCCGACCGGACTATCGGTCGCCGACCTAGCGCGCCGGTGGTGTGATGACAGTCCCGCCGCCACCCCCAGCGGCCACGCGACGTGAACCTGAGAGAGGCAGGCAATGGATCCGCTGACCCAGACCAAACCCATAACACCACCCTTGGCGCAACGCCTCGGACGGCGGATACGGCTGCTGCGGGCGGAACGGGATTGGAGCCAGGAGGACCTGGCCGCGCGTGCCGGCCTGCATCGCAATTACATTGGCCATGTGGAGCGCGGCGAGCTGAACATGAGCGTGGTACAGCTCACCAAGATTGCGCAGGCGTTTGGGGTTAGCGTCGGGGTGTTGGTGGATACATTGATGTAGCAAGCCGGGTCCGTTCAACACGGCCGTCGGCCGCACCTCCGCGACTAACTGACGACTACCCCGGCAACGAAACAGGCAAGACCGATACTCGTTCCGACGATCGGAACGTTAAACCAGTATTTGATCGACAAGATCACATAACAAAGCGCCATGAACGGTGCCAGATACAGCAGGGGCGGAACTCGCACGAGTAGTTCAAAATCGAATTCCGCAATGGAAAGATAGGTCAACCCGAAAAACAGCGCGCCCAGGCCGTGGCTGATATTCAGGCCCAACCAGGCACGCCACATATTGGTCTGGCGCGTCACCATCATGGCCACGCTGGAGCTGGTGCGCCGCCG
>JANNJF010000116.1:0-3803 GCA_031405715.1 Gammaproteobacteria bacterium
ATGTAGGTTGGGTTAAGCCGCGATAGCGGCGAACCCAACAAAATCATATTGATTGGTGGATACGCTGCGCTTTATCCACCCTACATTCCGGATTATTAGAGGTTCCCATTACTCACCGTGGTTACCTGCCGAGTATCTCCGCGATGATGCGCGCCTCTTCCGCCATGCCGGGGCGGCCGGGGACATCGATAAACAGGCCCGCCCGGCTGTCGCCATGTTGCCATGCGGCCAGCGTCTCGATGTGGTGGCGCAATGCCTTGGCATTACCGCCATGGGTGAGACCCAGCATGAATCGACCCCCGGGACGGGGGGTTGCCTGCGCGTCCGCGTGCCAGCAAAGACCGGCGCCGGTATCGCTCAGCAACGTAAGCACGGGCGGTGTGTGCCAGGCATCGGATGGCAGATCGACACACACCGGCTTGTCCGAGGTCAACACCGACAGCGCATGTGCCAGCCAATCGCGATCGGGGGTTGCCGCGGCGGGCACGCGTAACAGCAGGCCTGCGGTCGATGCGTGCAACGGGTCGATCAGGGCGCGAAATGCGGCCCAGTGCGCATCGAATTCAGTGCTTATTGCCGGCGACGCCAACGCGAGCGGCAGCTCCAGCACAAACTGGAACTGCGCATCACACTCCCCCCGCCAGCGCCGCACCTCGTCGACATCGACCGCGGGCCACATCTGCGCCGGCAGCAGCGCGCTGCGCAGCCGATTGCTATAGAAACAAAAGCGCCAGTCGGCCGGCAATTCCGCCGGGTAGAAATGCCCCTCCCAGGCCGGATGTTCCCAGCCGCGCATTCCTATAAGTAAGGGTTCAGTCATGACTCTTCCGATAAGATTTTGTCCATGGCGCACACGGCTTCCCGTTGCGACGCGGATAATTATACCTTCGCCGCAGCTAGCTGTGATACCGTGAGCCATTACAACGTCGCTGTTTCGACAGCCCGTGAGCACCACCCCCGACTACCGGATTGCAACATGAGCAAAATCCTGGAATTCCGCAAACCTTCAGCCAAGACCAAAAACAAAGGTAAAACCCTGTGCCTGCATGACTTTCACAAATGGCAGCTGCAGACCACCACAAAGTTCGACGTGAAGCTGGGAAAACTGGTGAGCGTTTATCGCTGTGAACGCTGCGGCAAACTAAAGACCCAGCTGGTCTGAGGCAAGTTGCTGGCACGCTGCCGGGTCATCCCGCGCGTCCACCCCGCTGGTTCATTCCCCCACATTCAGCAGCAGCCCGCGTTTGCGCGCGCTGCGGAACACGGCGAGGAAAATACCGATGCCGCCACCCAGATACAGGCCATTCAACAACATCGCCGTGAAAAAATAGTCCGCGCGGAAGGTGTGCTGGTAGAGCAAGGCACGCATACCCTCGAACACATAGCTCGATGGCAAGGCGTGGGCGATGAACTGTAGCCATTCGGGCAGGACCGCCACGGGATAATAAATTCCACTCACCGGCGCCACGGCAAAGATCGCCACCCAAGCCAGGTTCTCCGCGCCCAGACCGTAACGCAGGACCATCGCACCCACCACCAGGCCGATGGCCCAGCCCATGACCAGGAGGTTGACGAAAAAGGCGATCAGCGGCAGACCCATGTCGAAGATCGAATAGTGATACAGCGGGATGGCGAGCAGCGCCGCGCCGCCCACGCCGATGGTGGTGCGTATCAGGCTGATCGTAAGCAGCGCGCACACCAGCTCATACGGCCGCAGCGGGCTGGCGAACAGATGGCCGAGGTTGCGCGAATACATCTCCTCGAAAAACACCGTGGACACGCCCAACTGTGCGCGGAACATGACATCCCACAACAATACGCCCGCGAGCAACACGCCGGACGCCTGCGCCAGCAGCGAGCTATTGCTGGAAAGGTACTGGCTGATAAATCCCCACAGGATCATCTGCATGGTGGGCCAGTAGGCCAGCTCCAGCACCCGCGGCCAGGAACGCCGCAGTAAATAGATATAACGCAGCACCATGGCGTAAATGCGCATGGGCGAAAACGCCAGGATCGCCGACTGCATCAGCGTCCGCCCTCGACCAGGGATTGCTCTGCCGGCGAGGCGCGCGCAATATCGAGAAACACGTCTTCCATGTTTTGCCGGCCAAAGCGTGTCAGCAGGCGTTGCGGCGTATCGCGATCCACGATGTGCCCGGCACGCATCATGATCACGTCGGTGCAGAGCCGTTCCACCTCCAGCATGTTGTGCGAGGCCAGCATGATGGTGGCATCGGTGCGGGTCTTGTACGCCATGAGGTAGCCGCGGATGCGATCGGCCGTGTCGGGATCGAGGGAGGCGGTGGGTTCATCCAGCAGCAACACCTCCGGCTCGTTCAGCAGCGCCTTGGCCAGCCCCACGCGTGTCTTCTGGCCGGCGGAGAGGCTGCCGTAGGGGCGCTTGAGAAAGGCTTCGATGTCGAGTTCCCGCGCCAGGCGTGCGAGTTGTTTGTGCACATGCTTCAGGCCGTAGAGGCGCGCAAACACCGTAAGGTTCTCCGTCACCGTCAGACGATGCGGCAGGTCCACGTAGGGCGAGGAGAAATTCATGCGTGCCAGCACACGATGGCGCTGGCGTAACATGTCCGCCCCCAGCACCTGGATGCGGCCGGACGTAGGCAGCAACAGGCCCAATAACATCGCCAGGGTAGTGGTCTTGCCGGCGCCATTGCCGCCAAGCAGACCGCAGACCGCGCCGCGCCGGATGCCGAAGGATATAGCGTCCACCGCCAGGACATCGCCATAGCGCTTGCTGAGGTCCTGGACGTCGATCACCGAAGTGTGCATTGTGTTATTTTATAGTAATGTCAGTGAGACGCGTAGCATTGCGCAAACGCCTTGCCACGGCAACCCTGTGGCGGGTACGCCGCGCCACTGGGCACAATATCGACACTCGTGCAGCCCGCCGCCGGCCTTCGATACCGCCACCCCAAGCCACTGAGGGGGAATTGCCCAAGCCAACAGGAGCCGCATGACCAACCCACCTCAGACCGATAATGCTTCTCTCGAACAGCGTGTAACGCATCTGGAGGGACAACTCGGAACCCCCACCCCCGCGCTTGGCGCCCGCGCCCCACGCGTCAACCCCCACCCGGCCTGGCCCCTGGGGCTCGGCAGCATCGCGCTGACCTGCGGCTACCTCGGCCTGGGCCTGCCGCAACATTATTACCAGCCGCTGTTCGCCGGATTGTTTTTACTGCTCGCCTACCACCGCGGAGCGCTGCGTGTGTATGCGCGCCCGTGGCGCTGGCCCATGATCCTGCTCAACGCCCTGCTCCTGCTGCTGGTGTTCAAACTGCTGCTGGGGGGCGGCCTGAGTTACCCTTTCGATTGGCTCAAGGTGCCGACCATGCAGCAGGTGCCACCGCTGGACGACACCTGGTCGCAAAAGTACCTGCCGCATTATCAAATGATATGGCAGGACGTGCCGGGGGTGAGCGAGTGGTATGTGAACATCAGCAAGATCCAGTCGATGCTGCTCATCGCAACAATGTTCGGCGCACTATTCCGTTTTCAGCCCTTCGCCTCGCTCACGGCATTGGCCTTGCTGGTGGTGTCGGCGCCGAGTTATCTGTCGTTCGAGTGGGACTGGGTGCTGTTATTTCTGGTGGTGGGTGGGGCGGCGTTGTATTTGCAGTCGGAGACGACGCGCTAAACAACGCACCATCTTGCGAACCCCAACGGTCTTTGTGCTGTTGTAGGTTGGGGTGAGCTTGCGAACCCCAACAGCCTTTGTATTATTGTCGTCGACGCGCTACCGCGCGGCCTTAACCCCTGCTTGCGGGTCCCGCCCCGCAGGCGGG
>JANNJF010000117.1:0-3134 GCA_031405715.1 Gammaproteobacteria bacterium
GAGGAAGAAAAGATCCGCCACTTCCTCCGCCAGCGCCTCCTTGGGCTTGCCCTTGGTGACACATGCGGAAATCTCGCCCAGCTCCTCCGCCATGAGCGCCACTCGGTAGGCCAGCTCCTCGCCGCCGCTGGCCTTGAAGTTGTGCTTGTCGTGGAACGCCTGCACGGCGGCCAGCATGGCCTGATACGAATCGGGGTTCATGTCACCTCCTGTCGACCCTGCAGCCGGGATATATCCGCCGCCTGCAGGAATAGCTGGCGGATCTGATACAGCAGCGCCAAGCGGCTACGGCGCAGTTTTTCGTCCTCGGCCATCACCATCACCTTATCGAAAAAGGCGTCCACCGGCGTGCTGAGCTGCGCCAGGTGCTTGAGGGCGTCGGTGTACTTACCCACGGCGAACAGCGGCATCACCAGGCTGGACACCGCCGCCAGACGTTCGGCCAGGGCCTTCTCCGCGTCTTCGACCAGCAGACTGGTATCGACAGTGGGTGCATTCACCGCATCGACCCCCGCCTGCTTGAGAATATTATGGATGCGCTTATTGGCGGCGGCCAGTGCCGCCGCCTCCGGCATGCGGCGGAATTCTTGCAGCGCCTTGAGGCGCAGGATCACTTGATCCAGGCGCGTCGGGCTCAGACTCAACACCGCATCGATCTCGTCGGGCAGGAAATCCTTTTCCCGTAGATACGGCTTCAAGCGGTCGAGCATAAAACCGTAGAGGTCTTGGGCAACGCTGTCAGAGACCACGCCGCCGGAAGGGTAATGGCCACGGGCAAGCTGCAGGAATTCTACGATGTCGACCGATGGGATGTTCGCCCGTTCCACCAAAATGCGGATCACGCCCAGGGCCAGGCGGCGCAAGCCAAACGGGTCCTTGTCGCCCGTGGGCACCAGTCCGACGCCATAGATGCCGACCAGGGTATCGAGTTTATCGGCCAGTGCGACGCTGATGTTTTCGGCAGACGTCGGCAAGCTATCACCAGCATAGCGTGGCAGGTAGTGCTCGCTGATCGCCTGTGCGACATGCGGGTCTTCGCCGTCGTGAAGGGCATAGTAGTAGCCCATGGTCCCTTGCAGTTCCGGAAATTCGCCCACCATGTCGGTAACCAGGTCAGCCTTGCACAAATAAGCGGCGCGTTCGGCGGTCGCGGCCTGCGCGTGCAGGTGTCGGGCGATTTCGCCTGCGAGTTTCTGCAGACGCTCCACGCGCTCCAGCTGGCTGCCGAGCTTGTTGTGATACACCACGTTCGCCAGTTTCGGTACGCGCTCGGCGAGCCGGGTCTTCTGATCCTGTTCGTAGAAAAAACGCGCATCCGCCAGGCGCGCGCGCAGCACGCGCTCGTTGCCGTGGACGATGTTCTTGGGCTTCGTGGTCGTGATGTTGCTGACGAACAGGAACTGGGCGAGTAGCTTGCCCTGCTTATTGGCCAGCGGGAAATATTTCTGGTGCTGCTGCATGCTGATAATCAAACACTCGCGCGGCACATCGAGAAAGTCCTGGCTGAACTCACCGGCATAGACCTGCGGGTATTCCACAATGCTGGCCACCTCGCCGAGCAGACCGGCATGATTACCCAGGGCCCAATGGGTGGCGGGCGCAATTTTTTTCGCCGCTGCATCCAGTTGATGCGCGATCATGTCCTTGCGCCGCTGATAATCAGCGATCACCGTACCCTTCTTCTCCAGGATTTTTTCGTAATCCGCCGCCGTGGTAATGACGAGCGCGCCCTGGCTGAGGAAACGATGTCCCAGGGTTTTATTGCCGCTCTTGAGACCGAGCACGACACCCGCGACCACTTTTTTGCCATGCAGCATGATCAGGCCGTGCACCGGCCGGACAAACTGCACGTCTTTGTCGCCCCAGCGCATGAGTTTGGCTACCGGCAGCTTTTTGAGGCTGGCCTCGACGATGGCGTCCAGATGCTGCGCCAGGCCCTCGCCCTTCTGCTTGAAACCGTAGGCGAAATACTCACCCTTGTCGCCGCTGCGCTTTTGCAGCTTGCCCGCGTCCACACCGCAGGACTTGGCGAATCCCAGGAGCGCGGGGCTGGGCTGGCCGTCGGCACCGAGGCCGCTGCTGACCGCCGGGCCCTTGCGCTCGACCATACGGTCCGCCTGCTTGGGCAGCACCTGCGTGATCAGCACGGCGAGGCGGCGTGGCGTGGCGAAGACTTGCTGGACACTGTCGACGGCGAGAAAGCCCTGCTCTTTAAGGCTGGCGTAGACACCGCCGGCGAACGCCAGGGACAGGCGCTCCAGCGACTTGGGCGGCAGCTCTTCGGTGCGCAGTTCGATCAACAGGCTGTCATTGCCCTTGTGCTTGCCCGGGGCTACGGCGGCTTTCGGGCTGCGTCGGGTTTTGGTGGTAGTTTTTTTCTTGCCCATGGTTTATTTCTGCTTCGCGGTCTTAAGCATGGGCCGCTCTCGGCCATCCATGGCCTTCGCGGCACTTGTGCTCCTGCACATCGGGAAACCGAGCTGCTCGCGCGCGTCGTAGTAACTCTGCGCCACCAGCCGCGCCAGGGCGCGCACCCGGCCGATATACGTGGCGCGCTCGGTGGTGGAAATGGCGCCGCGGGCATCCAGCAGGTTGAAGGTGTGCGAGCACTTCATCACCATCTCAAAACCCGGCAGCGGCAGGTTGGCCTGCATCAGCCGCTTGGCCTCGGATTCGTAATCGTTGAACTGTTGCAACAACCAGTTCACGTTGCTGTGTTCGAAATTGTATTTCGATTGTTCCACTTCGTTCTGATGGTACACGTCGCCGTAGCTCACACCCTCGGTCCAGGTGAGGTCGAACATGTTGTCCACACCCTGCAGATACATGGCCAGGCGCTCGAGACCGTAGGTGATCTCCCCCAGCACCGGCTTGCACGGCAGGCTGCCGACTTCCTGGAAATAGGTGAACTGCGTCACCTCCATGCCGTTCAGCCAGACTTCCCAGCCGAGGCCCCAGGCGCCCAGGGTCGGCGACTCCCAGTCGTCTTCAACAAAGCGAATATCGTGTACGCGGGTGTCGATGCCCAGTTCGCGCAGCGAGCCCAGATACAGCTCCTGGATATCGTCCGGTGACGGCTTAAGCACTACTTGAAATTGATAGTAATGTTGCAGGCGGTTGGGATTCTCGCCATA